>NZ_JAZHLJ010000140.1:0-4936 GCF_036549495.1 Aurantimonas sp. C2-5-R2 | reverse complement strand
AGAAGACGCCTACTACGCCCAGCTTGAGGCCATGCCGATCGCCGCGTAGGATGCAAACCAAACAGTCTCCGGGAAACCCGGGGCGGTTCAGTAGCTACCGTGGGTCATGATGCGATTCCTTGTTGAGAACTCCACCAACGGGAACCCTTCCTAACACGGCGGACCAACGTTCCGCAGGAAAAGCCCGGTCCAGTTTCTGGACTGGCGGGACAGCATGAGAACTCCGAAGGTCGGCGCTAACCAACGACTGGAGACCCCCATGACCCTGTGCCTGAAGACACTGTCGGGCGACACCGCCCGGATTGCAGATATCGCGCTGGACGGCCTGCGCAGTGCGCTACGCGGGGCCGCGCTCGGCAAGGACGCCCCGGGCTATGACGAGGCCCGCACCGTTTGGAACGCCATGATTGATCGTCGGCCCGGTCTTGTCGTCCGGGCGCGGGGCACCAGTGACATCCGCACGACCGTGAATTTCGCCCGCGAACACGGGCTGGTGCTCGCGGTCAAGGGCGGCGGCCACCAGATCGCCGGTCACGCGGTGGCGGAGGACGCGTTGTTGCTGGATCTGTCGCTGATGCGGTCGGTGCATGTGGACTCCGATCTGCGGACCGCGCGGGTCGACCCCGGCTGCCTCCTGTCTGACGTGGACCAGGAGACCCAGCTTTACGGCCTCGCCGTGCCGCTGGGCATCAATTCGACCACCGGCATCGCCGGACTGACCCTGGGAGGCGGGTTTGGCTGGATCACGGGCAAGCACGGCCTGACCGTCGACAATCTGATCTCGGCCGAGGTCGTCTGCGCCGACGGCATCGTGCGCGTGGCCAGTGCGGACCAGAATGCCGATCTGTTCTGGGCGATCCGAGGCGGGGGCGGCAATTTCGGCGTCGTCTCCTCATTCGAATTCGCGCTGCATCCGATCGGCCCCCAGGTCCTGTCGGGTCTGATCGTGCATCCGATAACGGACGCCCCGCACCTGCTGAAAAGCTTCCGCGAGATCTGCGCCGGCGCGCCCGATGAACTGGCCGTCTGGGCGGTCATGCGCAAGGCACCGCCGCTCCCGTTCATCCCGGAGAACTGGCATGGTCGCGAGGTTCTGATCTTTGCGGCCTGCTACGCCGGCGACATGGACGCGGGCGTCGCGGCGCTGGAAGAGCTCCGCGGCCTGGGCCAGCCCATCGCCGACGTGATCGGGCCCCACCCATATACGGGATGGCAACAGGCCTTCGATCCCCTGCTCACTCCGGGCGCGCGAAACTACTGGAAAAGCAACGACTTCCTGAAGCTGTCAGACGAAGTCATCGAGGGGGTTATCGCCGCCGTTGCTGACCTACCCGACCCGCAATGCGAAATCTTCATCGCCTACCTGGGCGGCAGGCTGACCCGCGTCGGTCCGGCCGAGACTCCGTTCCCCCAGCGCAAGGCGCATTTCGTCATGAACGTCCATACGCGCTGGTCGGACCCGGCGCAGGACCGGACCTGCATCGCATGGGCCCGGGATCTGTTCGACCGAACAGCGCCCCATGCCGCCGGCAGCGTCTATGTGAACTTCTTGCCGGCGGACGACGTCGACCGGATGTCACAGGCCTATGGTCCCAATATGGACCGGCTGCGGGCGGCCAAGGCGAAATATGATCCCCACAACCTTTTCCGCATGAACCACAACATTCGGACCCCCTGAAACGGGGGACTGCCGTCACCGTGAGCTGGCAGAACCGGGACAGGTTCTCGGTCCGTCGATGGCACCGGGCGGGGTCGTGTCCCCGGACGTGGTGTAGCTGGGTGGTAGCAGCGCCGCTCGCGAAGCGCGCCCATCACGGGGTGCCGTAGCGAGTGAGCGGGGCTGCGGTGGTCATCCACGGTCTTCGGTAGGGTTGGGTTTGCGGACTCAAACCTGAACCAAGGAACCGAAGATGACCGACGAGATCATGGCCCTGCGCGGGTTGATGGAGAAGAGCGCCGACGCCGATATTTTGCGCGAGATGATCGGCTTCGCCGCCGAGCGGCTGATGGAGCTGGAGGTGGGCGGGCTGACGGGCGCGGCGCACGGCCAGAAGAGCCCCGAGCGGTTGGCCCAGCGCAACGGCTACCGTGACCGCGACTGGGAGACGCGGGCAGGGACGGTGGAACTGCGCATCCCCAAGCTTCGCAAGGGATCGTACTTCCCCAGCTTCCTGGAGCCTCGGCGGCTGGCGGAGAAGGCCCTAACGGCGGTGATCCAGTCCGGAACGCCGTCGCGAAGTCTCGGTCGGCTACCGGTGCGGATCGTCATGGCCCCGCCGCACTTGGCACAATGGATCAGACCGGTCAGCAGCGTAGGACCGCCACGACCTGCGGCGGCGTCACCTTGGGGTTGCGCGCCTTCATGCGGGCCTGAACGGCGTCGAACGTCGCCTGTTCGATGATCGGCGGCACCGCGACGGGGATGACCTCCTCATCGGGCTTGTTGTCGCCGTTCTTGGTACGACGGTTGAACTCGTGCCGCCCGATATAGGTCTTCCGAGTCAGCATCCGGTGGACCGTGCCGATGCCCCAGCGCCCGCCATCGCGGGTGAAGATGCGGTGTTCGTTGAGGTGCTTGGTGATCGCCTTCACGCCCATCGGGCCGGACGTGCCGTCACCCTCCAGCGCGAGCCGGAACGCCAGCCGCACGGTGTCGGCATGAAGCGGGTCGATCTCCAGCTTCTTCTTGATCTTGGCGCCGCGCTGCTCGGCCGCGACGACGCGGTAGCCGATGGGTGGCAGCGAGTCATTCCAGAACCCCTTGAGAGCGCCGGTGCAAAAATCCACCACTGAAGCGGCCGGATATCTGGCTGTTGGCCGGAGCAAAACTCCGCCAGTGATAGCCTTCGTGCCTTTGGCCGAGGGCGGGGATGAAGAGTGTGGAACTTTATGCGCGGGTAAGGCGGTCTGTTTTCATCGATGGTTTGAGCCGTCGGGAGGCCGCCCGGCTTTTCGGCATCGACCGGCGGTCGGTCGACAAGATGCTGCGGTTTTCCGTGCCGCCGGGGTATCGGCGCAGCAAGCCTGTCGTGCGACCGAAGCTCGATCCGTTCATCGTCATCATCGACCGGATCCTGGAAGACGACAGCGAGCGGCCCAAGAAGCAGCGTCACACCTCGAAGCGGATTTTCGAGCGGCTGCGCGACGAGCATGGCTTTGCCGGCGGCATCACGATCGTGAAGGACTACGTTCATGCGGCCAGGGAGCGCCAGCGCGAGATGTTCGTGCCGCTTTCCCATCCACCGGGACATGCTCAGGTCGATTTCGGCGAAGCGCTTGCCGTGATCGACGGCGTCGAACGCAAGATCCACTTCCTGGCGATGGACCTGCCACATTCGGACGGTTGTTTCGTCAAGGCTTATCCGCAGGAGACGAGCGAGGCCTTCTGCGACGGACACGTCTCGGCCTTTGCCTTCTTCGGCGGCGTTCCGATTTCCATCCTCTACGACAACACCAAAATCGCCGTCGCCCGCATTCTGGGAGACGGCACCCGCAAGCGCACCCGGGTGTTCTCCGAGCTTGTCTCCCATTACCTGTTTGCCGATCGCTTCGGCCGTCCCGGCAAGGGCAATGACAAGGGAAAGGTAGAGGGTCTGGTCGGCTATTGCCGCCGCAACTTCATGGTGCCGGTGCCGCGGTTTTCCAGCTTCGAGGATTTCAATCGATGGCTAGAGCAACAATGCCGACGGCGCATGGCGGACAGGTTGCGTGGGCATGGCGAGACGATCGGAGAGCGTCTCGAACGCGATCGCGCCCACTTCCAACCTCTGCCGGTTGTCGCCTACGATGCCTGCGACAAGTGCTGCGCCCGGGTTAGTTCGCTGTCGCTGGTGCGCTATCGCGGCAATGACTATTCCGTCCCCAGCGCNCGGAGAGCGTCTCGAACGCGATCGCGCCCACTTCCAACCTCTGCCGGTTGTCGCCTACGATGCCTGCGACAAGTGCTGCGCCCGGGTTAGTTGTGGATCGGCGTGCAAAAAGGGGTCTGACGCAAATCCGATGACGATCAGTACGCACCGAGCAATCGGGCCTCGAGCAGGTCGATCTTTCCGCGGCCGTACATTTGTCGTTTGACGAGCTTGAGCTTGTTGACTTGCCCTTCGGTTTGCCCGTTCGACCAGGGCTCGGCGATGGCGGCGCGCACGGCGGCAAGATCTTTGGTGAGGCCGCGGACGAATGAGGCGATCAGGCTCGGTGTAGCGGCCCGGATCCATTCATCGAGATCGCTTGTTGCCCGTCGGCGGATGATGGTGTGGAAGCGATCGATCAGCACCCGCGCCTCAGCAAGCGCTGGGGCACCAGTCTCTATCGCTGCGACGGTGACCGTCTCGGCTTTTGTCAGATGATCGCGCATCAACATCATGAGACGAGCAATCGATCGCGCCGAGGGAATCCTGCGAAACTGGGCGTTCGTCATTCTCTCTGAACGTCGTCGGCGCGTCGCCCACTCGCCAACGACGCGGGTCGATCCGGCAAAGCCCATCGTCCGAAGCCGCCGCCAGAGTTCGGCGCCGTTGCGACAGCCTGTGTCCCATTGCGCGTCGAGGAACGGCAGATGAGGATCGAGTGATCCCTGGCGGGTACGGAATACGTCGGTGCGCTCACCGCGCACAATCTGTCGGACCAGCTTGCGACTCCGACCAGTTCGCCGGACGATCTCCTTGATCGAGACGCACTCCGCGGCAAGGCTGGTGATCACGGCGTTTGTTTCCTCGCGTCGAAGGTAGCCCTCGAACTGGATCCGCTCGGCCGACGTCAGGAGCTGTGGATCGATGACCGTCGCATCCAGAGCGGCGCGGATCGGCTTCATCGACTGCTTGACGGCCGTGATGTTTCCCCGAATTGGTGGCTCTTGCGCAGGTTGTGTGGTTCATGTGCGCCAGGAGGAACCGTTGGCGAAGAAGATCGAGGTTTCCGCGTCCGTACATTGAACGCT
>NZ_JAZHLJ010000014.1:0-79222 GCF_036549495.1 Aurantimonas sp. C2-5-R2 | reverse complement strand
CTGGCTCAGCGCCAAATCCGACCAGCCCACGTCATTGCTTGGTCAACTTGGCGACGCGCCCACCAAGCCGCAGCTCGACAAGCGCATCTCAAATCCAAAGAGCAACTGTAATGTTAGGTAATAGAGGACGAGGAGCGTCGCCAGCAGAACGACGCCGAGGATCGCAAGACGTGGATCGAAGCTATGAACCCGGGACAGGCCGCGGCCGATACCGGCGGCCGGAATGATGTGAGCGCCGGCCCAGGCGAACGCCGAAACGACGTTGATGACGCTGAACCAACCAAAGTTCATGCCCACCATGCCGGCGATGCCCGGCACGACCGCTTTCACGCCGGGAACGAAGCGGCCGATGAAGATGCTCTTGCCGCCATGTCGCCCGAAGAATGCCTCGCCCTTGTCGATCAGCGCGCCATAGCGGCTGAACGGCCAGACGGAACGCAGCCGCCCCTTGAAGTGGTGGCCGACCCAGAAGGAGAGCGCATCGCCGACCACGGCGCCGGCGCTGGCTAGCAGCAGGATCGGCAGGAACGGAAGTTTGCCGGCTCCCACCAGCCCCCCGGCCGCCACGAGGACGACGGTGCTCGGAATGAACAGGCCGATCAGGAACAGGGCTTCGCCCAGACTGACGAAGAAGACGACCGCGAGCGCTGTCGGCGTGTGTTGGGAGATCAAATCGACGATGGTCTGCGTCATGTCTGCGTCACCGGTCGGCTTGGACGGACCCCGCGGGTCCATGAAACAATTCGCCCACCGAGAAGACATGGCGACGACGGGTCTGGCCCTTCGAGCGACAGGGCACGGGGCACGATCCCGACGCCCACATTAGCGTTCTGCCGGCCGTGGCGCGATCCCGGCCTCGATAGCAACCCGTGTTCGTGGTCAGATGTCCGAAACTATACGCTTCCGTATAGTTCACAATTTTGGATTGACCGACTCCCGCAAATGAAAGCCCCCCGAACGCGTCGGGGGGCCGCATGTGGTTGGCGAGGCGTAGACCGGCCTATTTGCCGCCCTCGCCTGCCTCGCCGTCCTCGGACTCCTCCCGGTCGGCTGCGCCGGATTGCTCGTCCTTCTCGTTTTCCATTTTGGGATTTTGGTCGACGGCGCCGCTCGTCATATCGACGAGAACCGTCTTTATCGTACCGTCGGCTTGGGCGAGCTCGATCTCCCAGCCGTTCTGGCCGGCCTCGTCAGTCAGTCCAGCGTCGACGGCATTGCCGCCAGCGGCCTTCTGGGCGGCGTTCACGGCCTGCGCAAGGTTTACCTTGGCGCTGGTGACCTTTGAGAGGTCCAGTTTGGTCTCAGCGCCATTGTCGTGCTTGGCCGCCATGGCCACACCGCCGGCACCCAAAAGCATGGCAGTGCCGAGGATCGCGGCGCTCGTGCGTTTCATCGTCTGCATCTTGATTTTCCCTTTGATCGAACCGGCGTGATTGCCCGGTCGATCTCAAGGTGGTGAGCGGACATGACCTCGAAAGCTCCGCGACTATACGGATCGGTATGCGAGTTGGGGCGGCCAAACGAATCAGGCCGGCACAATGCCGGCCTGATTCTTCCGATTTTGGAGCGACGACATCCGCGGCTCGCTGCAATCACCTAGCGCCTGCTCCTTCGGACAGCGCAGGCGGAGGCCGCCGTGGGGCGGGCCGGGCTGAGCCGGCCCGCTTCTGCGAATGTCATGAGCAGACTGGACCCGATGCGATCGCCTGTCGCTGGTCGGAAGCCCACTGTTCCCAGCTCGACGCATCCCCGGGCACCAGACCCGGATTGGCCTTATTCGCTGCCGCATAGTGCGCCTCGACATTCTCGCACTGACGCGGTGCCGATGCCGCCGCGTCAGTGCGATCGGCCGGGCTGAATCGCGCCGTCAAACGCCCGGCGATCTGCTGTCGGTCGACACGATGGGAGCCCTGGGTCAAGACGCTTTGGTCGTTTGCCATCGAAGGCGTCGCAATGGCGAGAGGTGCCGCAATGGCACCCGCTGCGATGAGAGATAGAGCTACGGATTTGAACGTGTTCATGATGTCCTCCTGTGGGAGCGATGATCCGCTCTGAGGAAGAAGATAAGACTCGAATATTACGGTGGGCGGGCCGGGCGGTTGTGGTTTTGTAATGACGCGATGCGGAAGATCAGCCGTCCGACAAGCGTTCCTCGCCCGAATGTTTGCCAAGCACGACCAAGAGAAGCGGCGTGGCACCGCGGAGCGTATTCTCGGCAGCGCATCGCCACCCGATTGGCTCGGATCGGGTGGCGATATTTGCAGCCTCCCGCAGGGACGATTCGCCATTCGGCATCGTGATTTAGGCGTCTACTTCCACGACCTGCGACGTCTTGATCCGGTCGGCGCGCGTGATGGTGAGGTAGGTGACCAGCCCGGCGATCGTGATCAGGAACAGAACGCTGGTCCCTGTCGTCCCAAGGCCGAGCCCGCCATTGCCCACTGGTTGTGACAGAAGATCGCCCATGGAGGCTCCGAACGGCCGCGTCAGGATGTAGGCGACCCAGAAGGCGAGCACCGCGCCCACGCCCAGACGGTGACCGAGATAGACGACGGCGATCAGAGCACCGAAGATCACCGCGGACGTGCCGTAACCCAAGCCAACGCTTTCCGCGACGAGATCCCCCGCCGAGGTGCCGAGAGCGAAGGTGAAGAGGATCGCCGCCCAATAGAACAACTCGCGCTTCGTCGTGAAGATCGAGTGGATGGAAAGCGTCTTCTCGCTCGCATACCAGGCAGCAAAAACCAGTGCCAGACCCGTTCCGAATAGTATCGTGGTGGTCGCGAGAGTGATGCCGAGATCATCGACGAGATAGTCCGAGACCAGGGTTCCGACAATGCTCACCAGGACGACGACGAGCCAGTAGCTTGTCGGTACGTATTCCCGCAGCCTGAGTTGGCAGAAAAGGACGATCAACAAAAGCGTGCCCATGATCAGGGACGTCATGACAAGGCCGAGGCCGATATTGAAGATGAGGAAGTCGGCGGCGGTTTCGCCGACGGTCGTAGCCATGATCTTGATCACCCAGAATGCGAGCGTGACCGCCGGCACCTTGTTCAGCATTTCCCGCGTGAGGCTTCTTTGGGTTTCCAACGGTCTGTCTCCTTCGAAGGACGTTGCGCCGGATGGCGCGCAGGATCACGCGAGGCTTTCGGCGTCGCGCTGACGGATTGGGGAGAGCGCGTAGGCGATCCGGAATCCGGCAACCGCTAGTGTCTCCATGGGCGGGACCGACATACTGGAAAGCGACACACGGCAGACGTTGCCGGCCCCTCTCGAGAGCCTTCCCGCCCGACACCGGTCTTAGGAGGTCAGGCTGGAGAGCGCTTTTCTCCGGCTATACCGTTTCGCAATCTTCGCCGGCGGCGGATGTGGCCGATTTTGGCGGTGGCGGGAAACCAACCCGCATCAACAGGCCGGGCCGATTGTCCAGGGCCTCCACCGTCGCGCCGTGGAGCTCGGCGATGGCCGCGACCAAGGCCAAGCCGAGGCCGCTGCCCGGTGTCGTGCGGCTACGGTCGAGCCGATAGAGACGCCGGAAGATCTTGTCGCGTTCGGCTTCCGGAATGCCTGGCCCGTCATCGCCGATCTCCAAGACCGAACCGGAGGGTGTCTGTCGCAGGGCCAGTGTGATCCGTCCCGGCGAGGGTATGTGGTTGATAGCGTTATCGACGAGATTGGCGATCAGCTGAGTCAGAAGATCGGTATCGCCCTCAACGGAAACGCCCGGGGCTATGTCGGTTGACAGCCGATGCCCGGCATCGACAGCGACCTCCGTGTAGACGTCGGCGAGTTTCTCGCCGAGACCGGACAAATCCACCAAGCCGAATTTCGCCCGCCTCGCTCCGGCTTCGATCTGCGAAATCCGCAGCAACGCGTTGAAGGTGTCGATGATCGCATCGGTCTCCTCGACCGCGCCGTCGATCGCCCGCTCATACTCCGACGCGCCCCGGGGCTTCCGTCGCGCCGTTTCCAGACGCTGACGCAGTCTTGCCAGCGGCGTTCGCAGGTCGTGGGCGATATCAGTGGACACCTGCTTGAGGCTTTGCATCAGTACCTCGATCCGCGCCAGCATGCCGTTGATGTCGGTGGCCAAACGGTCGAGTTCGTCCCGCCTTGGCGAAACCGGCAAACGGAGGTCGAGACGGCCGGAGACGATCTGGCGCGTCGTCGCCGCGATCTCATCGACACGGCGCGACGGCCCGATGCTGACGATGTAGCCGCCGATCAGCGCCAGCAAAGTGGTGGCGAGGCACCCCCAAAGCAGCGCCGCGAGGATAATCTCCTGAGTCTCGTCGATCAGATGGGAATTGCGGCCGGCGAGCACCCTGTAGGGTCCGAGGACTTCCCCGGAGCTGAACAGCCGGACTTCGCCGTCGGCATTTTGGGCCGCGGCGAGCTTGAGATTGGCATTCGCCGTAACGTCGCCATCGGCGAGCTTGCGGTCCGCCCATCCACCGGTCCACAGACTTGCCGCGATATTGCCCGCGAGGACTTCGCCATCGGGACCGAGTAGCAAAAAGAAGCGGTCGTCGGCCGCGCTTTCCGATCGCTCGATGACCTCGGAGCGCAGCCCGTCAGGGCCGTCCTGGACAAGCGCCCTGCGAAACGCCGCCATATCATCGTTGATCGAGGATCGCACGATCCCCTGCATCTCCGAGGTCGCTGCGACGTAGGTGGTTCCCATTATGACGAGCACGGATGCGACGAACAGAATCGCGTAGCCGATCGCCAGCCGGAACGACGTGGTGCGGAACTGCTCAGGAAGCGGCATTCAAGACGTAACCTGATCCGCGAATGGTTCGGATCATTTCAGTCGCGAACGGGCGGTCGACCTTGGCGCGAAGCCGGCTGACATGGGTTTCGACGACGTTGGTCTTGGGGTCGAAGTGGAAATCCCACACCCGTTCGAGCAGCATGGTGCGGGTGAGAACACGGCCGCGATTGCGCAACATGTATTCGAGCAGACGAAACTCGCGCGGTTGCAATTCGATCGCCGCCCCGGCCCGTTTGACCGTCCGGGCGATCAGGTTCATCTCCAATTCGCCGACCTTCAGCACAGCCTCCTCCTTACGGCTGGGTGCCCGTCGTCCCAGTGCATGGATACGCGCCATCAGCTCGGAAAAGGCGAAGGATTTCAAGAGATAGTCGTCCCCGCCTGCTTCCAGACCCTCCACGCGATCGTCCACGCCGCTGACCGCGGTCAGGAATATGACCGGCGTGTCCTTGCCCGAGGAACGCAGCGCCCTGACGATCGACAGTCCATCCAGGCCCGGTAGCATGCGGTCGATGACCATCACATCGTATTCGCGCGTGCAGGCCAGTTCCAGTCCTGTCGGCCCGCTAGTGGCATGGTCGAGATCATGACCGTCCTCACCGAGTCCGCCGGCAACGTAATCGGCCGTGGATTGGTCGTCTTCGATCAAAAGAATTTTCATGGCCGCGCCTTCTGACCCGCCTTTGCGGACTGTTCGGAGGACCATTTAGCTGCGAACAGCGCGAACGCGTTGTCCATGGCGGCGGTCCGGCTTCCGAACCACGGGAAATGACCGTATCGCCAAGAGAGCTGATCCGCAGCCTCCGTGGCCGTATCGCCGACCACCGCGTACTCGAAAATGGCCGATGCCAGGCCACTGCGATCGGCGCCGCCCTGGCAATGGACCAGAATCGGCTTGGGCGCATCCTTCATGATCCGGGCGATCCTCGTCATTGTTGCCATGTCCGGAACGCTCCGCGCGGAGATCGGAACCGCATAATAGTCGATGCCGTATTCCGCGGCCACCAGCGTTTCCTCGCGCGACCATGCTTCCAGCGGATGGACACCCCGCAGGTTGAGAACCGACCGAATGCCCTTTTGCCGGATCAGGGCCTCGAGATCGTCGTCGTCGAGTTGGCCTGATCGATAAAGAATCTCAGGCTCGACGGTATGAACATTGCCGGTCGCCAGAAGATAGCCGGCATAGCCCGCCGGCGGACCAACGAGAATGGCCGCGGCAAGGGCTAAGAGGCCGTTTCGAAACCCTGCCAAGACCAGCCTCCATGGTTCACCCGGGACGCCCAAACCCGCGGAAATCGGGTATCATGTCATTGCGGAGCGACCATCCGAGGGGCCTTTGAACCCGCCGCAGTGAGTTTCGAAACGGACTCTAAGACGCGAAAGAGAGTTCTGGAATTGCGCATGAGGAGTCCGGAGTTGCTCCGACTCCACTAGGCGACCCAAATCACTGGCAACTGTCCCAGGCTATACGAATTCGTATAGTCGGCAGCGGCAGTCGGGGGCATGCGCCGGTTGTTGGGCTTGCCTGCCTAGGCTCAAGCCAAGCGAGATCATCCCAGGTCACCTCGACAACGTAGGTGTCACAACCTGCTGATATCGCTCAGCTGCTTTTCGCCCACCCTCTCAGAGGCGCCACCGATGGGGATTCCCAGATGCGGATCTGCGGCGTTTCGGCCGCCGCCAAGCAGCCGACTGCTCAGCCATGGAAATCTCCGCTCTCGGGCTGGACCGAAAGTTGGCGACGGCCGGCTCAAGTCAGGTGAGCGCCACTGACGACCCTTTGCAACCGCGCCGCCATGGGAACCGCGGGGTCTACGCGTTCGGCGAATTCAATCCTCTCGGGGGAAACAAAGTAACGTCTGCGGCGTTTCCTCTCATCGAAGCAATCGGGGAAATAATCCGGCGCCCAGCCGGACCAAGGGAGAGCGACATGGCGACCAACACCGGCGAAGGCTATCGCAAGGGCTCCGTTACCGGCCGCACGCAAATGGAGCGTAAGGACGGCACCTATCAAAAGCGCGACGAGCGAACCGGCGAGTTCATGGAGGTCAAGCAGTCGGAGGGCAAGTTCAAGGGCGTCTCCAAGGAGCCGGACGGCCGCGACACCGGGAATTCCTGACGCCGCCGGCATGATTTGTCGCCGGACTTGCTCCGGGGATCAGGAACGGAGATGGCTTCCGACGGGCGGACGCAAGTGTCGTCCTTGCAATGGGGCGCTATAACCGGCCTTGAGCGGTTTCGTGGTTCCAAGCCTCATCGCCGCCATGCCCGCCGCCCTTATTACGGCGGGCGGCAGCGGCTCGCAGGCGCCTAGAAGCGGGCGCGAATACCCGCCAGAACCCGGTGCGCGGCAACTTCCACCTCGAACGGCGCCGTGCCGGTTCCCGGAAAGGTCGGGAACGTGAATTCGAACTCGGCGTCCTGACCGTAAGTGAAGTCGTATTCGGCGATCAGGTCAAACCGTTCGGACAGCGCGATCGCCGCGCCAGCGCCGATCCGACCTGCGAAAACGGTATCGGAATCGTCGGCCACACCGTTGAAGGTCGTGCTCGATGTAACGTTGTCGAGCGAAATGTGGACGGCACCGACCCCGGCCTTCACATAAGGGCGGAATACGCCGAACGGCCCGAACTCGTAGGCCGTCTCCGCAAAGACGTTATAGGCCTCGATATCGCCGTTCAAACTGTCGCGGAACGGCGCGAACACGCCCTGGTTCAGCGTTTCCGGCTCCATCCTCGCATAGGCCAATTCGACGCCGGCGCGCCAGTTGGGGGTCAGATAGATGCCCGCCTCCACCGCGATCGCATAGCCGGTGTCGTAATCGATCGACCCGTCGATTCGCTCTACCCGGAAAGGGGTCGGCGCCGACGTGAAGTCGTTGTCACCAATGATCGGCCCGGCGCCGCCCTTCAGCCCGAGATAGAAGCTGTAGGTGGACGCCGGCTCGAAAACCGGCGTCGTGTCGGTTACCGTGACGACGTCCGCCGCATTGGCCCCCGACGCGATCAACGTGACCGTAGTCAAAGCGGCAAACAACTTCACACCCATTATCTATTCCCCTACCGGACAAGATTCCGCCGGACCGTAAGCGCGGCAGGCAAATCCACCAAGCCCGCTTCGCCGCCAAGTCCGACGTTCTCGGCAATTGTGGCGAGAGCGCCACAATTGCCGACGTGGGTCTGCTTTGCGTTCCGGGCGACAGCTGTCGTCCAGCCGACATCTCGTGATTGCTTTCCTTGCGGCCATCCGGCAGATTTTGAATTTATTCCGTTGCGGAAGGATGCCTCTGTGTCGATCCGCCTGCTATCGTCCCTCGCCCTGCTCCTCGCACTCACTGCCCCCGCGGACGCCGCTCAAAAGCGGCCGCCTTTCTCGTCAAGGTGCAGATCGCCAGCGCCTGCGAAGGCGGGCGCGGCTCGATCGACCCGGCCGGCGTCATCGAACGCGATCTCGACGGCGACGGGCGCAACGATTTGATCATTGCCCATGAGGCGATTTCCTGCACAAGCGGTGGCCAGTTCGGCCGCAGCGCATTCTGCGGCATGCAGGTCTGTTCGGTGAATTTCTACCTCCGCCGGGGGCCCCTGCTACAACTCGCCCATGAAATGCTCGGCGGCGACGTCACGGTCGGCGGAGGCCGCGTCCCGGCCATCTCTATGTATGCCCATGGCGGCAGCCGGGGCGCGGTCCAATGGAACGGCAGGAGCTTCGACTGGGGCTCCTCGCCCCCGACGGTGCCGCTCCCCGAAAACAGAGCCCCCTCCCCGATCATTCCTTTCTCCGCCGTATTGTTGACAATCGACAATATGGCTTGATAGCAAAGGTGAGAATAGGATGCCGGTGAGGCACCGCGCCGGTGCGATCGAGCGCTCGGGCCATGCTGGCGACATCGCGCCACACCACGGCGCCGGCGCTTCCCACGAACGAAGGTTCTGCCATGGAACAGCGCACGCCCACCCACTTCACGCCGCAGAACGACCCTTCCGTCGGCGAAGGACTGACGGTCGAGGTCGCCGCCTTCGTTCTGGATACCGGCTTCGACGCCATTCCCTCGCAGGTCGTCGACCTTGCCAAAAAGTCGATCCTCGACGGGTTCGGCCTGGCGCTGTCGGGGTCGGTCGCGGCGTCCGGCCGTTATGTGCAGCGGCATCTCAGGGATGTCGCCGGCGCCGGTACGGCCAGTGTGATCGGCACCGCCATCAAGGTGCCGTCGCGCTTTGCCGCCTTCGCCAACGGGGTCGGCATTCACGCTGACGATTACGACGACACCCAGCTGGCCGTCGCCCATGATCGCGTCTATGGCCTGCTCACCCATCCGACCGCGCCGTGCCTGCCGGCCGCCTTCGCCGAGACCGAGACCCGGTCGCTGAGCGGGCGCGATCTGCTGTCGGCCTATCTCGTCGGGGTCGATGTCGAGTGCAAGATCGCCGAGGCGATCTCGCCCCGGCACTATCAGCACGGCTTTCACGCGACCGCCACCTGCGGAACCTTCGCCGCCGCCTCGGCCACCGGCAAGCTCAGGGGCTTCGACCAGGAAACGCTGCAGCGGGCGCTATCCATCGCCGGCAGCCAGAGCGCCGGCCTACGCGAGAATTTCGGCACGATGACCAAGCCCTTTCATGCCGGCCGCTCGTCGGAATCCGGCGTCGTCGCCTGCGATTTCGCCGAGATGGGATGGAGCGCGACGGACAAGATCCTCGAGGCCCCCCGCGGCTTCTTCCAGGCGCATGGCGGCGGCTACGATCTCAACGCCATTCGCGGCAAGCTCGGCGCGCCCTGGAGCTTCGCCGATCCGGGAATCTCGATCAAACCGCACCCGTCTGGCTCCCTCACCCATCCCGGCATGACCGAGATGCTGGCGCTGATCGCCGCGCACGGCATCAAGGCCGAGGACGTCGAACGGGTCGATGTCGGCACCAACCACAACATGCAGAACGCCCTCATTCACCGTCGTCCCCGGAATGAACTCCAGGCAAAATTCTCGATGGAATTCTGCATGGCAATCCTGCTTCTCGACGGGCGGGCAAACCTTCCTGAATTCACCGACGAGACGGTGCTGCGCGATGATGTGCGGGCGCTGATCGAACGGATTCATTTCGCCGTGCATCCGGAGGCCGAAGCCGCCGGCTACGCCAAGATGACGACGCTCATCGACATCCACATGAAGGATGGGCGGACGATTTCCGGTCGGGCCGATTTCGGCAAAGGCTCGCCCGCCAACCCGATGAGCTACGACGAGGTAGCCGACAAATTCCGTGGCTGCGCCGAATTCGCCGGGTGGCCGAAGGACAAAAGCGACGCGATCATCGACCTCGTCGCAACCCTCGATACCGCAACAGGCGTCGACGGCCTAACGGCCGCTCTGGGCGCCTGACCGGTCGGAGCGCACGGAAGGGGCGTCGCGCGCCGGCTCCGTCGATTTGCGCGATAATGCCGTCCGCAAACGTTTCGGCGGCCGAAGACCCGGCCGCCGAAACAATGATGTAAGCTTGTCTGTCCCGATGGGAAATCAGACCACGGTCACCTTGAGATCGCCGATCCCGTCGATGTGGCCTTTGAGCACGTCGCCGCGACTGACGGCACCGACGCCGGCCGGCGTGCCGGTCATGATGACGTCGCCGGGCGCCAGCCGGAACAGGCCGGAGAGGTAGGAGATCGACTCGGCCACCTTCCAGATCATCTGGTTGAGGTCGCCGCTCTGGCGCGTCTCGCCATTGACCTTCAGCCAGATCGCGCCCGCATCCGGATGGCCGATCTCGGAGGCCGGCGCCACCGGAGAGACCGGCGCGGAGTCCTCGAACGCCTTACCAACTTCCCATGGCCGGCCCAGCTTCTTGGCCACGCCCTGCAAGTCGCGCCGGGTCATGTCGAGACCGACCGCGTAGCCATACACGTGCGACAGCGCGTCCTCGACCGGGATCTCCTCGCCGCCCTTGCCGAGACAGACGACGAGTTCGATCTCGTGATGCACGTCGGAGCTCTTGCCGGGATAGGGGAAGGTATCGCCAGTGGTCAGGTTGTCAGGATTTTTCTGGAAGAAGAATGGCTCTTCCTTGTTGGGGTCATGCCCCATCTCGATCGCATGGTCGGCGTAGTTGCGGCCGACGCAATAGACCCGCCGGACAGGAAACGTATCGGCGGAGCCGCGGACCGGAAGCGCCGGGATCGCGGCGGGCGTGAAGACGTGGGACATGGGCGATTTTCCTTGATTGAGGTGGATTGGGGTTAGCCGCGGCTGGCGGCATAGAAGTCGACGCGCCGCTCCAGCCAGGCGAGGCTTTCCGCCAGGATGAAGGCGAGCGCAAACAGGACCAGCAGCGCGGCCCAGAAATGCTCCATCAGGAAGCGCGAGCCGTATAGCTTGAACAGCGCGCCGAAGCCGACGATCGAGACCAGGAGTTGACCGATGATGACGCCCTTGACGGCGCGGATCACGCCGAGACGAATGCCGGCGAGGATTTCCGGCAGCGCCGCCCAGATGTAGATGCGCCGGAACGCCTGCCAGCGGCTGGCGCCGAAGACATGCGCCATCTCGACGAGCGACGGCGAGATCGAGCGCACGCCTGCCCGCGAATCGAGGACGATGATCCAGATCGCGAACAAGACGACGGTGAGGATGATGGTCGTCTGGCCGAGACCGAACAGCACCATGATCACCGGCACCAGCGCGGTCAGCGGCGCCGACAGGAAGAGGTTGACCCAGGGCAGAAAGATCCGGTCGGCGATCACCGACCGGCCCATCAGGATGCCGAGCGGCACGCCGACCGCGATCGCGATCACATTGCCGACGACGAAGGCATAGGCGGTCACGCCGAGCGCCGACATGAAGGTCCGGGTCGGCACGATCTCGACGAGTGTGACGAGGACGGCCGATAGCGGCGGCAGCAGAATGGTGACCTCGAGCTGGCCGACGATTTCCCACAGGATGGCCCAGAGGATGAGGGAGCCGACCATGGGGATGCGATGTCCGAAGATGATCATGCCGCGCCTCAGTCCAGATAGGTCTTGAGCGACTGCCAGATGGCGTCGACCGTATCGAGATAGACCGGATGCCGGCGGATCGCGTCGGCATCGCCGTCGCGATTGATGTCCGGCTCGATGATCTCGGCGATCCGGCCCGGCCGCGGCGACAACAGCACGATGCGATCGGAGACGTAGACCGCCTCCTCGATCGAATGGGTGACAAAGATGAAGGTCTTCTTCTCGTTTGCGACGAGGGTCAGTAGGTCTTCCTGGAACTTGCGGCGGTTCTGTTCATCGACCGCCGAGAACGGCTCGTCCATCATCAGGACGTCGGCGTCGACCGACAGCGCCCGGGCGAGACCGACCCGCTGGCGCATGCCGCCGGACAGCTCATGCGGATAGCGCTCCTCGAAGCCGCCGAGACCCACCTGGGCGATGTATTTGCGGGATATCTCCTCGCGCTCGGCCTTCGGCGTGCCGCGCAGTTCCAGCCCAAATGCGACGTTCCGCAGCACTGTCGCCCAGGGCATCAGCGCGAAATCCTGGAACACGAAGGCGCGCTCGGGTCCGGGTCCGGCGACCGGCTTGCCGTTGACCAGCACTTCGCCCGAGGTCGCCGGCAGCAGGCCGGCGATGATCTTCAAAAGCGTGGTTTTGCCGCAGCCGGACGGGCCGAGCAGCGAGGTCAACTGGCCGCGAGGAAAATCGACACTGACGTTTTCGAGCGCCTGCACGCCGCCCGGATAGAGTTTGCTGACATTGCGGACAGCGACGACGGAATCGGTGACAGGCGACGGAGCGGCGAAGGCAAGGGGAGCGATGGCGTTCACGAAATGGCTCGCTTCTCGGGTCTGAAGATCGTGACCTCGACGCGCTCGATCAGTTCGATGAACAGCACGGAAAACACGATGATGGACAGGATCGCGGCGTACATGCCGGGATAGTTCGCGATGGAGCGGTTGTAGGTGATCAGATCGCCGACCCCGGTTGGCGTGATCAGCAGTTCGGCGAGGATCGCGCCAATGAAGCCCGAAGCGGCACCGAGCCGAAGCCCGGCGAAGATTACAGGGCTGGCCGCCGGCAGGATGATCCGCGTGATCACCTTCCATCGCGGCGCGAGGAACGAGCGCCCCATCTCGACGAGCGATGCGGGGGTGTGGCGGACCGCGGCATAGGAGTTCAGCACGATCACCGGCATCGCCATGATGCAGACGACGATGGTCTTCGACGTCAGTCCGATGCCGTAGGAGAACACGATCAGCGGGATGAGCGCGGCGAGCGGCGCCGCCTGCGCGACGATGAAGATCGGCGAGGCCACCCACTCGGCCTTGGAATTGAGGCCCATGGCGACCCCGATCGCAACGCCGAAGATGGCCGAAATGACAAGACCGAGGATCAGCGGCTGCAGGGTGATCGAGAAGGCCACGATCAGCGAACCGTCGGCCAGCATCTCCCACAGCGCGGCCATCGTTTCGGTAAAGGTCGGAAAAGCCGGGCTGATCGGCACCAGGCCGGCCCATTGCCAGGCGACACAGAACACGATCACCGAGAGGACCCGCAGGGTTAGCGGATGGGTCAGGAACGTGAATGCCGCATTGGGCTGCCGGTCACGGAGGGCGGACGGCTGCCCGCCCATTCCGTAGGGCAGGAACCGGGAGAGGCGGAGCCCGGCAGGCTCCGCCTCCATGTCGTGATGCTCAGCCACCGAGCTTCTGCTCCGCCCGCTGCAGCGGGCCAAGGTCCCAGAAATCCTCGACCTTCAGTGTGTCGGCTGGGCCATCGAGCTGGCCGGCCTTGGTGTAGAAGTCGAAATCGGCCTTGGCCGTGTCCATGCCGCCCTTGGGGTCGAACAGCTCGTTTTCGACGCCCTCAGTATAGAATGGCGTAACTTCGTCGAGAATTTCCTGCGGCTGATCGGAGAGCAGGTCGCGCTTGGCCCGCTCGGTTTCGATGATCGAGGGATCCTTGTTCATCTCCTTCCAAAGGCCCAGCAACTCCTCGACCAAGAGGTCAGCCTGTTCCGGATTGGCGGTGAGCCATTCCTGCGAGGCGAAGATCAGTTCGTCACTCGGCTTGGCGTCGAGGCCCGGCAGTACCTGGAACTTGTCGCCGGCCTTTGCCATCAGGATGTTCTTGTTGGCGAGATCGACGATGGTGGCGTTGATCGTACCGTTCATCATCGCGATTATGCGGTTCTCGGAACCCGGCACATAGTTGCGCTGGCCGAATTCGATCCCTTCCCGCTCGGCGATGATGTTGCCGATCGCCTCGGTGCCGGTGCCGCGCGCATGAAAGGTGAACGGCTGGCCGTCGAGATCCTTCCAACTCTTGTATTCATTCGACGCGACGGGAAAGAATACCAGCCGCGACATCTGGAAGACGGCGCGCAGTGGCACCTTGGCCTTCTGGATGATCGTGTAGGGCGTGCCGACGCCGATATCGGCCTGACCGCTGACCAGTGCCTGGATCGCCAACTCCTCCTCGGCGAAAGACGTCAGCTCGTAGTCGAGGCCCTTTTCCTTGGCCCGGTCGAGCGCAACGAGAAATGCCAGCGTTTCCACCGACACCACATCGCCGAGCGCGACGCGGACCTTTTCCTGGGCGCTGACCGCCGGAATGCCGAAACCAATCGTCGCGGCGACGACGCCTGCGGCGAGCGTGCCTGTCATCTTAGTCCAAATTCGCATTGTATCCTCCCAATTGGCTTGTTTTGGTTGCTGCCGATAATGTGCCGCACCGGCCACTGACGGGCCAATCCCTTGCCAATACCCGATTGGTTAAGGCATAAGGGCCGGATGATCAAGCTGAACCATGCTGACCAAATGCGGAATCTGACGAAAGCCGAGATCGCCGGGCCGGGCGACGTCGACCGGGACCGGATCGACCGCAATGGCGGCGAGAGCGCCCTGGTGCAGCTTCGCGCCTATCTCGCGCAGAAGGAGTTCGCGCTGAACACCCGGCTGCCGCCGGAGCGCGAACTGGCGGAAATGATCGGCGTGTCACGCGGCGACCTCCGCAAGGCGCTTGCGGTGCTGGAGGAACACGGCGAGCTCTGGCGCCATGTCGGCAAGGGCACCTTCGTCGGTGCGCGCCCGGTCGCCGAGCTGGCCTCCGTCGCGATGATCGCCGATCAGACCAGCCCCGCCGAAGTGATGCGGGCGCGCCTGGTGATCGAACCGGAACTGGCGCGCGAGGCGGCGTTGCACGCCACCATCGACGACATCCGGGCGCTGCGGCTCTGCGTTTCCAGCGCCCGCCAGGCAGAGACCTGGCGGCAATATGAAAACTGGGACAACCGGCTTCACCGCACCATCGCGGAGGCCGGCAAGAATGCCCTGCTTCTTGCGATTTTCGACACGATCAACGCCGTCCGGCGCACCGTCGTCTGGGGCCGGTTGCGAACCGAGCTGCCACAGCCGCCAGTCGATCACCACAGCTTCGAAGAACATGATCTGATCGTCGATGCGATCGAGGAGCGCAATCTCGGCGCCGCGGCCACGCGAATGCGTTTGCACCTCCAGCAGGTCCAGACCCATCTGATCGCCCGCCACCAGTCGGCGGCGGAATAGTTGCGAGAAGCGGCGAACTCCGAGGCGGATTTATTCTGCACTGCGAAAACCAATCCGGCATTGGTTATGCCCCCCCTGGAGAATTGTCTCGCGAGCAACAGCCGAAAAACACATCGTATCTGCTCCGATGACGGCGCCTACCCTCCCCCGCCGATGCTTCTGAGGACGGTCGACGACACCGGGGAACGCGGACCGTGCAGGAAAACCCAAGCCGGTGGCTCGCGAAACGGCAGGGCCGCGGCATGTCGCTCGGCCAACCGGGCATAGGCAAAGGCCTGCGCCATGGGGGCCGACAGAACCGATAATGTCGATCCTGGCCGGTCGACCACCGCGATGGGAAACGTCGCGACGATTCGCCGCCAATCCTGCCAGCGATGGAAGGAGGCGAGGCTATCTGCGCCCATGATCCAGACGAAGCGAATGCCCGGGCGTTTTCGACGCAAGAGCGCCAGCGTATCGGCGGTGTAACGGATGCGATGCGCCGCCTCGAAGGCGGTGACATCGTCGCGCGGTCCGCTGGCGAGCGCCTTGACGGTCCCCAGCCTTTCGCGGAGCGGGCGCAGATGGCCATTGTCCTTGAGCGGATTGCCGGGTGTAACCATCCACCAGATGCGATCAAGACGCAGTCGCCGCCGGGCGATCTCGGCGACCAGACGATGGCCCTGATGCGGCGGATTGAACGAGCCGCCGAACAACCCGACGACCATGCCTGGCTCTGTGTGGGGCATGGCGAGCGCCGCCGGATCGATACCGTCGGGCCAGCCGGCTTTCATGTCGGACTGCGTCACGTGCGGGTCTGGCCGGTCCCGCGGACGCGGTAGTTGAAGCTCGTCAGCTGCTCGACGCCGACCGGCCCGCGCGCATGCATCTTGCCGGTGGCGATGCCGATTTCCGCGCCCATGCCGAATTCGCCGCCATCGGCGAACTGGGTCGAGGCGTTGTGCAGGAGGATGGCGGAATCGATGCCGGCGAAGAACGTCGCCGCCACAGCCTCGTCGGCGGTCACGATCGCCTCGGTGTGGTGGGACGAATGCCGCTCGATATGGGCAATGGCCCCGTCGACGCCGTCGACCAGTGCGACCGAGATGATTGCATCCAGATATTCGGTGTCGAAATCCTCCTCGCTCGCGGGCTCGGCGGTCGGATAGCGCTGACGCACCTCGTCGGTCGCCCGGATTTCGCAGCCCGCAGTCCGCAACGCCTCGAGGATCGGCAGGAGCTGGGTGCTCGCCGCCGCGCGGTCGACCAGCAGCGTTTCGGCCGACCCGCAGATGCCGGTGCGCCGCATCTTCGAATTGACGACGACATTGACGGCCATGTCGAGATCGGCGGCTGCGTCGACATAGACGTGACAGATACCTTCCAGATGGGCGAAGACCGGCACCCGCGCCTCGTCCTGGACGCGGGCGACGAGCGAACGCCCACCACGCGGCACGATGACGTCAATGGCACCGTCAAGGCCCTTCAGCATCGCACCGACGGCAGCCCGGTCGGTCGAGGGTACGATCTGGATCGCGTCCTCCGGCAGGCCGGCCTGGGCGAGCCCGGCGGCCAGCGCGGCATGGATCGCGGCCGAGGACCTGGCCGAGTCCGAACCGCCGCGCAGGATGACCGCATTGCCGGATTTCAGACACAGGGCACCCGCGTCGGCGGTGACGTTCGGCCGGCTCTCATAGATGACGCCGACGACGCCGAGCGGCGTCCGCACCCGCTCGATCTGCAGACCGTTGGGCCGCTCCCAGGCGGCGATGGTCGCACCGACGGGGTCCGGCAGCGCGGCGACGGCGCGGATACCGTCGGCGATCGCGCCGATGCGCGCCGCGTCCAGTGTCAGCCGGTCGATGAAGGACGCGGCCATGCCGCTTTGCTTCGCCCGCTCGATATCGGCACGGTTTTCAGCGAGGATCGTCTCTCGCGACTGCAGGATCGCATTCGCCATCGCCTCCAGCGCGGCGTTCTTCGCCTCGGTCGGCGCCAGGGCGAGGCTCCGCGCGGCACGGCGCGCGCGCTGGCCGATCGCGGCCATCAGCGCCTCGATCGAGCCGGCCTCCGTTGCACTGTCGAGCATCTCCACCTCTCCGCTTTCCGTCCTGCTCACGCGATGCGCAGGGATTCATCGGCCGGTTCCGCCGCCGCTTCCATCACCAAATCGTCGCGATGGATCATCGCCGTGCGCCCCTCATAGCCGAGCGCCGTCGCCACCTCCGCCGACCGCAACCCGGCAATCCGCCGCGCGTCCACGGCATCGTAGGCGACAAGGCCGCGCGCAATCCTGCGTCCGTCTGGGCCGGTGACCGCGATCGTGTCGCCGCGCCGGAACTCGCCATCGACGGAAACGATTCCGGCCGGCAACAGGCTCTTGCCGGCGCACAGCGCCTTGACCGCGCCAGCGTCCACGACGAGCTCGCCAGTGGAGCCGAGATGCCCGGCGATCCAGCGCTTGCGGGCCGTAACCGGATTGTCGGCGGCGCGAAACAGCGTCGCGCGTTCGCCGCGCTCGATGGCGCTGAGCGGAAACAGCCGGTCGCCCGCCGTGATGATCATCGCCGCGCCCGACCCGGTGGCGATCTTGCCAGCATCGATCTTGGTCTTCATGCCGCCGCGCGACAGCTCCGACCCGGCCGCGCCCGCCATCGCCTCGATGTCCGGCGTAATCCGCTCGACCAGCGGGATATGCCGCGCCGCCGGATCGAGGGCGGGCGGCGCCGTGTAAAGACCATCGACGTCGGAGAGGAGAATCAGCAGATCGGCGCCCATCATCGTCGCGACGCGGGCCGCCAGACGGTCATTGTCGCCATAGCGGATTTCGGATGTGGCGACGGTGTCGTTCTCGTTGATGACCGGCAGCGCGCCGAAGCCGAGCAATGTCGAGATCGTCGCGCGGGCGTTGAGATAGCGCCGGCGTTCCTCGGTGTCGCCGAGGGTCAGCAGGATCTGCCCGGTCTCGATGCCGTGGCGGCCGAGAATCTCCGAATAAGTCCGCGACAGGGCGATCTGCCCGACGGCCGCGGCCGCCTGGCTTTCCTCGAGCCGCAGCGGTCCGGCGGGCATCTTCAGGAGCTTGCGGCCGAGCGCGATGGCGCCGGAGGAGACGACCAGAATCTGACGCCCCTCCCCGCTCAGCCGGGCAATGTCCTCGCCGAGCGATTCCAGCCAGGTCCGCTTTAGCCCGCTTTGCGGATCGACCAGAAGCGAGGAGCCAATCTTGACGACGATGCGAGTGTAGCCATCGAGTAGGTCCGTCATCACTCCTCCCTGGCGGCCTGTGCCTCGGCGAAACGATCCGGCTCGTCCGCGTCGGCACCGGGGGCGAGGCTGGCGATGCGGCTCTTCATTTGGCGAAGCGCCTCGGTCATGCCCTCGCGGCTCACCGCCGACAGCGCCAGCGGAGGTGACGTGGTCACCGCCGCCAGTTCGGCGAGCTTTTCCGCCCGCGCCTCCTCGGTCAAGGTGTCGACCTTGGACAGCGCCACGATCTCGGGCTTTTCCGCCAAGCCGTGCTCGTAGGCCTCCAACTCGTGCCGGACGGTCGTATAGGCGCCCGCGACGTCTTCCTCGGTGGCGGAGACCAGATGCAACAGGACACTGGTCCGCTCGATATGGCCAAGGAAGCGATCGCCGATACCGACGCCGTCATGGGCGCCCTCGATAAGGCCGGGAATATCGGCAATGACGAACTCGGCGTCGTCGATCTTGGCGACACCGAGGCCGGGATGCAGCGTCGTGAACGGATAGTCGGCAATCTTAGGCCGGGCACGCGTCACCGAAGCCAGGAAGGTGGATTTGCCGGCGTTGGGAAGCCCGACCAGGCCCGCGTCGGCGATCAGCTTCAGCCGCAGCCAGATCGTCAGCTCCTCGCCTTCGAGACCCGGATTGGCGCGGCGCGGCGCCTGGTTCACCGAGGTCTTGAAATACGCGTTGCCAAAGCCGCCATTGCCGCCGGCAGCCAGACGATGGCGCTCGCCGATATAGGTCAGATCGCAAAGCAGGGTCTCGTTGTCCTCGGCGAAGACCTGGGTTCCCGCAGGCACTTTCAACGTCACGTCGGGGCTTTTGGCACCGGTGCGGTTGCGGCCCATGCCGTGCCCGCCGGTCTTGGCCTTGAAATGCTGCTGGTAGCGATAGTCGATCAGGGTGTTCAGGCCGGCCACCGCCTCGATGACGATGTCGCCGCCCCTGCCGCCGTCGCCGCCGTCCGGGCCGCCGAATTCGATGAACTTCTCGCGGCGGAACGAGACCGAGCCGGCACCGCCATCACCGGAGCGGATGTAGACCTTGGCCTGGTCGAGAAACTTCATGGTGTGCGTTCTTTCGTCTTCTTTTGGCGGCGGCTAGTGGTCCGATTTCGACATTTGCATCCCGCTTGGAGCACCCTGGCAAGCAAATGTCGAAATCAAAGGACCACTAGCAACTTTATGACTCTCATGGATTTTTCAAATTTGATATTTGATCTTGAGTCCGCCGCACATGGGTATCAAATGTCAAATTTAATCCACTAGTCCAGCTCGCCTGTCATAGCGGTCCGGGCCGCCGATGGAAACGACCCCGTGTTATCGGTTCAATATGGTGCGAGCACAGCCCGGCTCTTAGCGAAGGTCACGTCCGAGGTGGCGAGCGGAACCCCGAATTTCGAGATAATGACGTGGTTGGCGACCGTACCGTCGGGACGGCCGGTCATCTCGTGGCGAAAATGCAGAAGCGTGCCCCCACCGCCGGGCGCATAGCCGTCATAGTCGAGGACGGCGCCATTCTTCGTCTGGACACCGATCACCGGCATGGGCGGCGCAAGCTGCCCCGTCTTCAGCTCCGTGGCGACGGTTCCGCCATAAAGACCCGGCGCGGTGCGCACCAAATCCCAGCGCTGCAGACGCTTGCCATCGGCAAAGGCAAAGCGCTCGTCGAGCTGGAACTGGTCGCCCGTCTGCTTGCCGTCGAATTCGGCGGTGAAAGCCTCGGTGAAAACCAAGGCCGTCGTCACCGCGCCCTTCGAGACCGACTTGCCCGCGAAGAAATCCGGCAGCGACAGGCCGTCGGGATCGGGTTGTGGAATTCGGGGCGGCGCGGCGAACCAAGCCAGGCCCGCGAACAAAATAACAGCGCCGCCCGCAACGGCCGTCGGCCAAAGCCAACTCCGACGCCCGTCGAGCTTTCTCATCATTGCCGTCCCCATGCCTTGAGCGACGTCCAGCAGCTGCGATCCATCACGAAATGTTCGCTGGCGACCCGGCCCGAGGACACCGATTCGATCATACCGCTACCGCAGAAGTGGAAGCCGCATTTCCGGATCACCCGTCGCGAAGACTCGTTGACGACACGGCAGCTGACGTCGATGGCGTCGAGCTGTAGCCGCGTAAAGCCGTAGTCGATAACCGCCTGAGCGCCTTCAGTCGCGATGCCTCGTCCCCAATAGGCCCAGCCGACCCAATAGCCGAGTTCCGCCCGCCCTTTCCTGCCCGAGGGCTTCAATCCGCAACAACCGACGAACCGATCCTCCTCCTTCAGGCACAGGGCGAAGACGATCTCCGAGCCATGATCGGCGATAAAGGCGCGCGCGTCTGAAAGCCGGTACGGGTGCGGAATGCGCGCGAGCATCGCCGCGAGGTGGCGGTCATTGGCGAGATTGGCCAAGGGCTGTGCGTCTTTCATCGCCAAGGGCCGCAGCCGGAGCCGTCCTGATTCGATCGTGGCGCCGTCCCGTTCGGCGGTAAAATCCTCGGTCATCGCATCGTCCTTCCTCAGACGCGAAAAGGGGAGATGGCGGTCCATCTCCCCTTTTCGCTCTGAAATCCGATGCGTTTCGGAAGGATCAGAGGGCCGGTTCGTTGGAACGCCGGCGCTCTGAAGCTCCGGTCACTCGGCGGCTTCTGCTTTCGGCAGTACGGCTACGTAGGTTCGTCCGTTCGCCTTGTGCTGGAACGCGACGTTGCCCTCGGCCTTGGCGAAGAGCGTGTGATCCTTGCCGATGCCGACATTCGTGCCCGGATGCCAGCGCGTGCCGCGCTGCCGGATGAGAATGTTGCCTGGAATCACGGCTTCGCCGCCGAACTTCTTCACGCCGAGGCGCTTGGATTCGGAATCGCGACCATTGCGGGAAGAACCGCCTGCTTTCTTATGTGCCATCGTCTGTCTCCTTGCCTGTCAGGCTACCGGATCGGGTTCGCGGGGGGAAATCCGCCCCGGACCTATTTCTTCGCCAGCTCTTTAGCCTGCTCGCGCCAATCTTCGATCTGGGCGGCGCTGAACGGCATATGTTCGTCGATCCGCGCCACGTCCTTGTCACTCAGCTTGGCGATCTGGGCAAAGGTGGTGATGCCCTGCTCGTTGAGCTGCTTCTCGGCGACCGGGCCGATGCCCTTGATCGTGATCAGCTTGTCGGCATCGCCCTTCGGCGCAGTGAACAGGCTCGCCGGCGCGGATGCTGTCGCCTGCTTCGGCTCTACCGCCTTCTCGGCGGGCTTCGCCGGCTTCGCGGCTTTCTCGGCCGCCTTGGCCGGTTGGGCCTTCTCGTCCTCGACCGGCTTCACAGCCTTGGCGGGCTTGCTCCGGGCCGCCGAGGTCATCGACGGCGCCTTGCCGTCGGTGAGGATTTCGGCGACGCGGATCAGCGTCAGATCCTGGCGATGACCGCGCGAACGCTTGGAGTTCTGCCGCCGGCGCTTCTTGAAGGAGATGACCTTCTTGCCGCGCGTCTGGCCGATGATCTCGGCGGTCACGGAGGCGCCCGCGACGAACGGCGCGCCGATGGTCGAGCCGACCATCAGCACTTCCTTGAACGTCAGGAGATCGCCGGCCTCGCCAGGCAGACGCTCGATGGTGAACTGGTCTTCAGGGACAACGCGGTACTGCTTGCCACCGGTCTTAATGACTGCGAACATTTTATCTCCGTTCGTTCGATCGGCTCTCGCGCCATAAAAGGCCCGGGCCATCTTCTTGTCAGTCGGTTGCGAATAGGGCGAAAACAAACGGGCGCGGTCAAGCCACGCCCCAATTTGATGCCCGTCACTAGCGGGCCGGGTCCTCAAGGTCAAGTCAACTTTGAAGCCCAATACCGCTCGGTTGCTTGCCTACCACGCGCCGGATATGGGGTCGACGGTGGCGGTCATGAACCTGCCACCGTGGCACATGCGGCATTGTCGCAATCTGTCGTGCCGCGTGGAAAGCATGAGGACAGGATCCGATCATGGCGATACTCGTCACCGGCGGCGCCGGCTATATCGGCAGCCACATGGCCTGGGAACTCCTGGATCGCGGCGAGACGGTCGTCGTCCTCGACCGGTTGTCCACCGGCTTCGACTGGGCGGTGCCGCCCGAGGCGACGCTGGTGGTCGGCGATGTCGGCGATGCCGATCTCCTCGATCGCACCATCACGGGCCATGATGTCGATGCCATCATCCATTTTGCCGGCTCGATCATCGTGCCGGAATCCGTTGCCGATCCGCTCGGCTATTACGAAAACAACACGGTCAAGTCGCGCGCCCTGATCGCGGCAGCGGTCCGGAACGGCGTCAAGCATTTCATCTTTTCCTCGACCGCGGCCGTCTACGGCTCTCCCGCCACGATCCCGGTCACCGAGGCGGCCGCGACGCTGCCGGAATCGCCCTACGGCTCGTCCAAGCTGATGACCGAGATGATGCTCCGGGACACGGCGTTTGCCCATGATTTCCGCTCCACTGCGCTGCGCTACTTCAATGTCGCGGGCGCCGACCCGCTCGGGCGCACCGGCGAATCGACCAGGGGCGCAACGCATCTGATCAAGGTCGCGTCCGAAACCGCCCTCGGCAGACGCGCCTTCCTCGAACTCTACGGCACCGATTATCCGACCGCCGACGGCACCTGCGTGCGCGACTACATCCATGTCACCGACCTCGTCAAAGCCCACTACCTTGCGCTCGAACGGCTACGCGGCGGCGGGTCCAGCATGGTCGCCAATTGCGGCTACGGGCGCGGCTATTCGGTTCTGGAGGTGCTGAGCGCGGTCAAGGATGTCGTCGGCAAAGACTTCGATATCCGCATAAAGGGCCGCAGGCCCGGCGACCCCGCGGCCATCGTCGCCGACCCGTCCCTGGCCCGCCGGGAGCTCGGCTGGCGCGCCGAATACGATGATCTGCGGCAGATCGTCGGCCATGCCCTCGACTGGGAACGCGCCCTCGCCCGCCGCAATCATCGCTGATCACGGCCGGCAACGTGGCGTCGGCAAGGACGGCGGATGTCAGGCGTGGGCGCTGGGATTGAGATCGGGGCCGGCGCCGAGCCGCTTGCCGGGATTGATCGCTTCCAGCCAGCGCAGATAGGCCGCGTGGTCGTGACGACCCATCTCCATCTCCTTGGCGAGGGCATGGAAAGCGTCGCGCGCCTTTTCGGTCAGCGGCAGGGTCAACCCCGCCTCCCGCGCCACTTCGAGAGCGTTCTCCAGATCCTTCAACTGCAGTTCGAGCGGGCCGCCGGGAACCCAGTTGCGCTCGGTCATCCGCTCGCCGTGGAGGTCGAGGATGCGCGAGGTGGCAAAGCCGCCCATCAGCGCGTCGCGCAGTGCGGCGGGATCGCAGCCGCCTTCCTGGGCAAGCAGCATCGCCTCGGCGACGGCACCGATGGTGACGGCGACGATGGCCTGGTTGGCGAGCTTGGCGACCTGCCCGGCGCCATGAACGCCGACATGAGTCGGCCGCCCCATCGCCTTCAAAACCGGTTCCGCCTCGGCGAAGTCCTCCGCGCGGCCGCCGGCCATGATCGCGAGCGTCGCCTCGATCGCGCCCTTCTCGCCGCCCGACACCGGCGCATCGATATGGCGCCGGCCGGCCTTCTCGACCGCGCCGGCGTGATCGCGCGCAACGCTCGGCTGGATCGACGACATGTCGATGAACAGCGCGTTTGCCGGCGCCGCCTCGATCACACCGAGCTCGCCGAAATAGATTTCCGTCACGATCGGCGAATTGTCGACCATGGTGATGACGGCGTCGGCCTCGGCCACGGCCTCACGCGGATCGGCGGCGACGGTCGCGACATCGGCGAGCGCCTCGGCTTTCGCGCGCGTCCGATTCCAGACGGTGACGCGGAAGCCGGCCCTAGCGATGTTCCGCACCATCGGCGCACCCATGATGCCGGTGCCGATCAGGGTGATGTTGTCGAGGCTCATGGGCGGCTCCTTTAAGAAGATGAAACGCGGCGCCAGGCGCTCGGTCGGCCGCGAAGAGAAAACAGAAGCTAAAGGCCCTTGGCCTCGCCCGCCGAAAGGTTGCCGGACTGGCTGCGCAGGAGATCGAGCGCCTGCCGATCGGCGCGATCGCGATGCTCCTGGTGCAGGCGCCTGGTTTCGGCCTCGTCGCCGCTCAGAATCGCGGCGATGATCGCCCGGTGCTCGTCATCCGATTGCGTCGGGCGCGGGCGGAGCGGCATGATCGCCATACGGGCGCGATATTGCTGATCCCAATATTGCCGAAGCGTCGCCTGCAGTCTGGCATTGCCGCAGAACGAGACGATCTCGGCATGAAAGATGTCGTCCAGCCGCGACCATTGCTCGATGTCGTCGCGCTGCGTCGCGCGCTCCAACTGTCCCATGAGCGCGCGCAAGCGATCGGCCTCGGATTTTGAAAGACCGCGGCGGGCGGCCAATTGCGCAGCCTTGACCTCGAGTGTGGAAAAGACCTCGTAGATATCGGCCAGATCGTCGAGCGACTGGGCCTTCACGGTAATGCCATGGCGCGGCCGCACCGCGACGAGGCCCTCCTCCTCCAGCCGGATCAGCGCCTCGCGGATTGGCGTGCGACTGAGCGACAGAAGATTGGCCACCTCGGTCTCCAGCAGCGTAGTGCCGGGTGGCAGGCGGCCTTCGAGGATCCGAAACTTCAGTTCGTGATAGGCCCGCTCGCGCGCCGGCATCTTGCCGACGCCCTGGAGCGTCGGCCGTGGCCGCGAACCGCCCGGCGTGGTGACCGTGGCCGTCTTTCTGCGACCGCTGTCGCTGGTGGTGTCCGGTTTGGTCAGTGCGAGCCTCCCTGCTTCCGGCGCATCAGCGTTCGCGGTCCTCCGCTCATTCTTTCGAGCCCTTTGCGGCTCCGATGCCGTTCAATTCCGCCACCACGTCGGAGAGCATCGGCAGGTAATCGTCACCCCGGCCGATGGCCTCGGCCGTCGCCAGGCCGTTCTTCACGCTCGACGAGACATGCGAGGCGATGCCGCTTTCATTGGCCATCGAGACGACGTAGCGCATGTCCTTATGGGCATTGCGCAAGGTGAACTTGTGGGCATCGCGGTCGCGCTGGACCACATACTGCATGAAGGTCTGGTAGAAGCCGCAATCCATCCGGCCGCCGCTGATGACGCCATGAAATGTCTTGGCGTCAATGCCGTTCTTCGCACCGATCGCCAGCGCTTCGGAATAAAGCGACGCATAGCCGAGCGAGAGAAAATTGTTGAGCAGCTTCATCGTGTGGCCGGCGCCGGTATCGCCGACGCGCACGACCTTGCCGGCCCAGCATTCGAAGATGGGGCGCACGCGCTCGAAATCCTCGGCCGAGGCGCCGACCATGGTGTCGAGCGTGCCTTCCCAGGCTTCCTTTGGCGTTCGCGACAACGGCGCGTCGATTAGCGTCACGCCGGCTTGGCGGCAACGCTCCGCCACGGCACGCGTGGAAACCGGATTGCTGGTGGAGCTGTCGATGATGGTCCTGGTCGCGCCGTTGGCGTCGAGAATTTCGCCAACGGTTGCCTCGACCTCGGGACTGCCCGGCAGGCAAAGGAAGACGATGTCCGACTTTTCGGCAATGTCGGCGACGCTTGCCCCCTCCTCGGCTCCCCGCGACATCAGATCGTCGACCGGCTTGCGGTTGCGGTGCGCGAGAACCGTCAGCGGGTAGCCGCCTTCGAGGATGTTCTTGGCCATGCCGTGGCCCATCAGGCCGACGCCGATGAAGCCGATGCGCGGACGATCCGTCATGGTGTGTTCCTCTTCGAGTGCAGGCCGGTCACTTGGCGCCCTGGCGGGCGGCCTCGTCGGCGATGTGGGCGCGAATGATCGCGACGAAATCGGTGTCGGCCACGAAACCGGCCTCGATGGCCCGGTCCGCCTTGAAGTCGCGCGGCCAGCCCGAGACGATCTTCTCGATGGTGGCGTCCGGCTCGCGCCGGATGCGGCCGGCCACCTCGTCGCCGGCAACCTCACGCAACGCGGCGATCATCTCGCGGATGGTGATCGACAGCCCCGGCATCGACAAGGAGCGGCGAGCGCCGAGTATCTCGGTGTCCATCGTCGCCGCATGGATGAGGAAACCGACGGCCGCGGCCGGGCTCGCGACCCAGTGACGCACTTCGTCGTCCACCGGCAAATTCGCTTCGTGGCCGGCCAGCGGTTCGCGGATGATGCCGGAGAAGAACCCCGACGCCGCCTTGTTCGGCTTGCCGGGGCGCACGACGATCGTCGGCAGGCGGATGCCGACGCCGTCGACGAAACCCTTGCGGGTATAGTCGGCCAGCAGCAATTCGCAGATCGCCTTCTGGGTGCCGTAGCTGGTCAGCGGCGCCTGCTGGAAGGTGTCGGAGATCTGATCCTCGAAGGGCGCGCCGAAGACGGCGATCGAGGAGGTGAAGACCAGACGGGGACGATAGGCGTCACCCTGCGCGCGGATCGCCTCCAGGAGATGATGCATCCCGTCGAGATTGATCCGGTAGCCTTTCTCGAAATCGGCCTCCGCCTCGCCCGATACGATCGCCGCCAGATGGAAGATCATTTCCGGCCGCTTGGCGACCAGCGCCGCGACCGTGGCGGAATCGGCGATGTCTCCCGCGCTCGATTCGATCGCTATGGTGCCGGACGCCTTGTCGAAGCTGGGCTCCACGACATCGAAGGCGTGGATCGCCTCGATCGGCTGGCCGGCGAAGTTGCCATCGGCGAGAAGCTTGTCGACGAGCCTCCGGCCGACCATGCCGCCGGCACCCAAAATCAGAATTCGCATTACTCAGTCTCCCTACGGACGGGTCAGAGCGACCAGCCGCCGTCGATCAGTTGGGTGGTGCCGGTGGTGAAGCGGCTTTCGTCCGAGGCGAGATAGACGGCGAGGTGAGCGATCTCCTCGGGGGTGCCGAGACGGCCCATTGGCTGGCGCTCGATGAACATCGTCTTGGCCTTCTCGGTGCCGCCGACGCTCTTGCCCAGATCCTCGATCCGGCCTTCCAGCGACGGCGATTCGATTGTGCCGGGGCAGATCGCGTTGCAGCGGATGCCGCTTTTGATGAAGTCGATCGCCACAGAGCGGGTGAGGCCGATCACCGCCGCCTTGGTCGCCATGTAGACGTAGCGGTTCGGCGCCGCTTTGATCGAGGACGCGGCCGAGGCCATGTTGATGATTGAGCCACCGCCGGCCTCGACCATGCGCGGCAACAGGCCTGAGATCGTGCGGTGCATCGCCTTGACGTTGAGGTCGAAGGAAAAGTCCCAGGCATCCTCGTCGCAATCGAGCACTGTGCCGTGATGGACGAAACCGGCGCAGTTGAACAGGATGTCCGGCGTGTCGACCCGCTTCAGATAGGCGGCGACCGCATCGGAGTCGGTGACGTCCAGCGCCGCCGTATCGACGATGCCGAAGGACTTCAGCCCGTCCAGCTTCGCCGCGTCGCGGTCGGATGCGTAGACCTTGGCACCTGCCTCCAGAAACGCTTCGGCGACCTTGCGGCCAATTCCCTGTCCGGCGGCCGTACAGACGGCCACTTTGCCGTCGAGACGCTTCGTCATGCTCACTCCCTGCTCCTGTCCGCCTTCGGACGGTTAGTTCAATGATTGTCGCGTGGCACGCGAGCGCCGGTGCCGTCGACCCCGCCCTGGGCCAGGCGCCGATAGGAGACGGCCGGCTCGAGCACCATCCCGGTCTCCAACTGCGAGATCATGCCGCGCTGGATTTCCTGCCAAGGCGTCTGATGTGCCGGATAGGCATAGCCGCCGGCTTCGGCAAGAGCGGCGAAACGCGCCTGGAGCTCGTCGTCCGCAATGAGGATGTTGGCGCTGCCCTGTCCCATATCGATCCGCACGCGGTCACCGGTGACCAGCACCGCCAGTCCGCCGCCGGCCGCGGCCTCTGGCGAAGCGTTGAGGATCGAGGGGCTGCCGGACGTGCCCGACTGGCGCCCGTCGCCGACGCATGGCAGCGAATGGATGCCGCGCTTCAACAGATAGTCGGGCGCCCGCATGTTGACCACTTCGGCCCCGCCCGGATAGCCGATCGGACCGGCGCCACGCATGAACAAGATGCAATGTTCGTCGATGCCGAGCGCCGGGTCGTCGATCCGAGCGTGATAGTCCTCCGGGCCATCGAAGACCACCGCCCTACCCTCGAACGCCATCGGATCATCCGGGTTCGAAAGATAGCGGTCGCGGAATTCCGGCGAGATCACGGACAGCTTCATGATCGCCGAATCGAACAGATTGCCCTTGAGCACCCGGAAGCCGGCATGTTGCAGCAACGGCCGGTCGATCGGCCAGATGACATTCTCGTCCTCGATGACCGCGCCACGGCAATTGTCGCCGATCGTTCGGCCATTCACCGTCATCGCGTCCTCGGCGATCAGGCCCTTGCTCATCAACTGATTGACCACCGCGGGCACGCCCCCGGCATGGTAGTAGTCCTCGCCGAGATATTCGCCGGCCGGCTGAAGGTTGACCAGCAGCGGGATTTCCTCGCCATAGGTCTGCCAGTCGTCGATCGACAGTTCGACGCCGAGATGGCGCGCGAGGCCGTTCAAATGGATTGGCGCGTTGGTCGAGCCGCCAATGGCCGAGTTGACTCGGATTGCGTTGATGAAGGCGTCGCGCGTCATGATGTCGGTAGGTTTCAGATCCTCATGCACCATATCGACGATGCGCTTGCCGGTGAGATACGAAATCTCCTGCCGGTCGCGATAGGGCGCCGGGATCGCCGCCGAGCCCGGCAGTTGCATGCCGAGCACTTCGGCCAGCGAGTTCATCGTCGTCGCGGTACCCATGGTGTTGCAGTAGCCGGTGGAGGGCGCCGACGAGGCGACCAGCTTGACGAAACCGGCATAGTCGATCTCGCCGGCGGCCATCATCTCCCGCGCCTTCCAGACGATGGTGCCGGAACCGGTGCGCTCGCCGCGGAACCAGCCGTTGAGCATCGGACCGACCGACAGAGCGATCGCCGGAAGATTCACGGTCGCCGCCGCCATCAGGCAGGCGGGCGTGGTTTTGTCGCAGCCGATAGTGAGAACCACCCCGTCGAGCGGGTAGCCGTAAAGCACCTCGACCAGCCCGAGATAGGCTAGATTGCGGTCCAGCGCCGCAGTGGGGCGCTTGCCAGTCTCCTGAATTGGATGGACCGGAAACTCGATGGCAATGCCGCCGGCCTCGCGAATGCCCTCGCGCACCCGCTTGGCGAGTTCGAGATGATGCCGGTTGCAGGGGCTGAGGTCCGAGCCGGTCTGGGCAATGCCGATGATCGGCTTGCCCGACTGCAGCTCTTCCTGGCTGAGGCCGAAATTGAGATAGCGTTCGAGATAGAGCGCCGTCATGTCCGGATTGGACGGATTGTCGAACCACGCGCGGGAGCGTAGTTGGCCGGCCTTGAGGTCATTTGTCATCGGGTCTCCGGATGCATCCCTATGCGCCGCCGTCGCACCTTCGCAACGATACGCTGCATAACGTATACATTAGTCCGCTCGGCATTCAAACTCTTATCCCGCCTTCCGGTGAGAGGCGAGAGCGATCGGAACGGGAAAGGGGAAATCCGTGGTTCGGTCAGTTACCGTTCGCGGCGATGAGATCGGCCACGGTCATCGGCGCAAGGCCTACGCTGTGGGTGGCTGGCGCAGCGATACGATGAGACACCGACGGAGGCCTCACATAGCGTGGTTCCTCGGCGATGCGGATCAAACGCGGTTCGGACTGCACCGTCCGCGATGCCGGATTGCGAAACGGCGGATCGCCGATTCGGCGGGCATTCTTGCGCTTTTCGTAGAACACGTTGCCGCCCGCTTCGACCAGATAATGCATGTTGGTGTAGGGGAAGGTCATCCCGGCCGTGTGGAAGAACATCGCCTTGCTGACGCTTGGGTGACGTTCGCCCCTGAGAACCCGCGTGGCCATCTTGGCGGCGAGGTCGCGGCCCTTGTTCATTGGCTTCGAAAGTACGCCTGGGGCGAACTGGTTCTTCTGGCCAACGACCCCACAGACCGATTTCGGATAGAGGCCGCTCTGGAGCCGGTTCATCACCACCGTGCCGACAGCCAGCATCCCGTCGGGGCTCGAGCGATTCGATTCGAAATACATCACCCGTGTCATGCATTCGTGCGCGGTCATCGGGCGCAGGCGCGGTCCGCTGGCGCAGGCTCCGAAAACAGTGAGCACCGCAAGAAGCATCGCGTTGCGGCGGAGAATCGTCGGTTTCGGCACAGCCATCGCAGGGTCTCGAGCGTCGGAACGTCTGTCACGTTCAAATGCGATCAGCCTGCGGAATAAGACTTAACGGGTGGTGCGCTCCCGCTCGACGAGCGCCGAAAAGGTCGAACACCGTTAAGGATCGACTAAAATTTTCAGGGAAACGGCCAGCCGGCCAAGCAGCGCCCGCGCGGCGCCGCGTAAACGCCAGCTTTCGCGCGTGGGCTCAGACGGCAGAATCCGCGCGGGCGTAAACGTCCTCGATGCGCACGATGTCGTCTTCGCCGGTGTAGCTGCCGACCTGAACCTCGATCAGCTTGAGGTCGATCTTGCCCGGATTGTGCAGACGGTGGACGCAGCCGATCGGCAGATAGGCCGCTTCGTTCTCGTGGAACAGCGAGACCGTGCCGTCGATCGTCACCTCGGCCGTGCCATGGACCACGACCCAATGTTCGGCGCGATGGTGGTGGCGCTGCAGGCTCAACAGCCCGCCGGGCTTGACGCAGATATGCTTGACCTGAAAGCGCTCGCCGATATCGATGCGCTGATACCAGCCCCATGGCCGGTAGATTCTCAGATGCTCGCTCGCCTCGCGCCGCCCGTCGCGCTTCATATCGGCGACCAGATCCTTGACGCGGCCGGCCTCGCTCTTGGCGGCGACCAAGACCGCGTCCTGCGTCGCCACGACGATCACGCCGTCGAGGCCGACCGCGGCCGTCAGCATGTCCTCGCTGCGGATAAAGCTGTTCGTCGTGTCGAGCACGGCGACAGGGCCTTCGAGACGATTGCCGTTGTCGTCCTTGGCCTTGAGATCGTGGATCGCGTCCCAGGCGCCGATGTCCGACCAGTCGAACGATGCCGCGAGCACCCCCGCCCGCTCGGTCTTCTCCATCAACGCATGATCGATCGAAATTCTCGGTGCGTTGGCAAATTCATTCGCATCGAGGCGAAGGAAATCGAGATCGCGTACCGCCCTTGCGACGGCTTTGCGCGCGGCGCTCAGAACCTCGGGGCAATGACGCTCCATCTCCTCCAGGATCGTGCCGATGGAAAAGATGAAATTGCCGCTGTTCCACAGATAGCCTTCGGCAACGTAGCGCTCCGCCACTTCGCGCACCGGCTTTTCCACGAATCTTGCAAGACCGTGCGCCCGCTCGCCGAGAATGTCGTCCGACCGCTCGATGTAGCCATAGGCGGTGGACGGGCAATCGGGCTCGATGCCGATGGTCATGATCGGCCCGCCGGCGGCGACCGTTGCGGCCAGCAGGCAGTCGTTTACGAAAGCGTCGGCGTTCTCGATGGCGTGATCGGCGGCGACGACAATGCAGATGCTGTCAGGTGCGCGATCGGCCGCGAGCACCGCTCCGACGGCCACGGCCGCGGCGGAATCGCGGCGTTCCGGCTCCAGGACGATATCCCCCGTTATTCCAAGGGTCGCCATCTGCTCGGCCACGATGAACCGGAATTCGTGGTTGGTGACGACGATCGGTTCGCCGAATGCCTCGTCCTTGAAGCGCAGAAGCGTGGCCTGGAAGGTCGACATTCCTTCATCGAGCAGTGCGATGAACTGCTTCGGCATGGAATCGCGCGATACCGGCCAGAGGCGTGTGCCCGCCCCGCCGGCCATGATGATCGGAACCAGAGGATGATCCTGCACGCCGCCAACGCCTCCCAAAGCTCGTCCCATCGCCTATCGGCCTTGCGTAGCCGATCGATCTGTCAGTGTCCATTTGCGCGGCACCACAAGCCCGATCGCCGGCCAGCTCTGCGGCTTCATGAGGACGAACTCGCTTGCGCGCCAACTTCTGCCGGTTGAAACCACGACAATCTGGCGCACGTTACGAGCTGACTGTCTAAGAGTCCGTTTCGAAACTCACTGCGGCGGGTTCAAAGGCCCCTCGGATGGTCGCTCCGCAATGACATGATACCCGATTTCCGCGGGTTTGGGCGTCCCGGGTGAACCATGGAGGCTGGTCTTGGCAGGGTTTCGAAACGGCCTCTAAGAAAAATGAAACCGATGGGCGATAATGTCGGTATCAACCCTTCGCTATCAGGGACAACCGCGTGAGTACGAATTGTTCCAAGCAGACCGGGAGGACGAAGCCATGACACCTTCAAGTCCCGTCTTCCTGCTCATGGGGGTATCCGGGGCAGGGAAAAGCACGGTCGGACAAGCGCTCGCCCATCGTCTCAATGGCATCTTTCTCGATGCCAATGACTTTCATCTCGCCAAGCATATCAACGGCATGTCCTGCGGTATCCCGATCAACGATTTCATCCGAAAGGGCTGGCTGCGGCGGGTGTGCGGCGCTGTGGAGCGAACCCGCCTGGAGCAGCAACGGCCGGTCTTCCTGGCCTGTTCGGCGCTCAGAAAGAGCAATCGGGACTTCCTGCGTCGGGAGATCGATGCGCTATGCGTCATTCACCTGGCCGGCGCGCGCGGCCTGATCCATGACCGCATGCTGGCGCGCCGCGACCATTTCGCGCCCGCCGCATTGCTCGATAGTCAACTCCTCGATCTGGAAACACCGATCCCGCTCGAGGAGGACGCTCATGTGATCGACGTTTCTCCGAGCCTGGATGACGTCGTTGCCGAGGTCCTCACGCTTGTGGAGACTGTTATGCAACGAACAGGTCGGAATCCGGGCGCCGCCCCGGCCTGAGTGCGCGACCCCGCCTTCTCGCCCCCGCCGGATGACGCGCGGGTCCTGTTCCGGCAATCAGGGTCGCGCTCCCGCCTCTACATCGTCGCGCCGATTTGCCAGGGCACGAACTCGTAATCGCCGAGCCCTTGCGCCTCGGATTTCGACATCTCGCCGGAGGCGACCCGCAGCAGCATGGCGTAGATCTCGCGACCGAGTTCCTCGATCGAGCGGCCTTCCGAGACGATCCGGCCAGCATCGACGTCCATGTCCTCGGTCATCCGCCGGTACATCTCGGTGTTGGTCGCGATCTTGATCGAGGGTGACGGCTTGAAGCCTGCCGCCGAGCCGCGGCCCGTCGTGAAGGCGACGAGGTTGCAGCCCGATGCGATCTGTCCGGTGACCGAGGCGGGATCGTAACCGGGCGAGTCCATGAACACGAAACCGCGCTCGCGGATCGGCTCGCCGTATTTGTAGACGCCCATCAGCGGCGTGGTCCCGCCCTTGGCGGCGGCGCCGAGCGACTTTTCCAGGATCGTGGTCAGGCCGCCCTTCTTGTTGCCGGGGCTGGGATTGTTGTCCATCGAGCCCTTGTTGCGATCGGTATAGTCCTCCCACCACTCGATCAGCTTGACGAGTTTCTCACCGGTCTTCACGTCCTTCGCCCGGCGCGTCAAAAGGTGCTCGGCCCCGTAGATCTCCGGGGTTTCGGCGAGAACGCCGGTTCCGCCCTGCGCGACGAGGAGATCGCACGCATAGCCGAGCGCCGGGTTCGCCGTGATCCCCGACCAGGCGTCCGAACCGCCGCATTGCAACGCGACGGTCAACTCGGAGGCCGGGCACGGCTCGCGGCGAGCCTGATCGGCGATTGGTAGCATCGCCCGAACCTTCTCGACGCCCATTTCGATGGTGCGCCGTAGGCCGGCGACATCCTGGATGTTCATCGCCTGAAACATCGGTCCCTTTTCGATACCGTAGGCCTCAAGCAGCCAGTCGATCTGGTTGACCTCGCAGCCGAGTCCCACCATCAGGACGCCGGCCACATTGGGATGGCGGGCATAGCCCCACATCACCCGCTGCAGCGCGTCGAAACCTTCGCCATCGCCGCCCATGCCACAACCGGTGCCGTGTACGAACGCCGTGACCCCGTCGACATTCGGATAGGCGGCGAGTTCCTCCGGCCCGAACGCTTCGGCGATCTTGCGGGCCGCCGTCGCCGAGCAATTGACCGACGTCAGAATCGCGATGGTGTTGCGCGTGCCGACCCGCCCGTCGGCGCGGCGATAGCCCATGAAGCTGTCGCGTTTGTCCGACGCAACCGGGGCAACGGGGCGCAGATCGGTCGAAAATTCGTAGTCATGCGCAGTGCCGCGGAATTCGACATTCTGGGTGTGGACGTGAGCGCCCGCCGCGATCGGCTCGCCGGCGTAGCCGATCACCTGCGCATACTTTATGATCGGCTCGCCCTTGGGGATCGCCCGCGTGGCGATCTTGTGGCCGCGCGGGATCATCGTCAGCGTCCGGACGTCTTCCACCTCCGCGCCGGCTTCGAGCGCCCGCAGCGCCGTCACCACATTGTCGGAGGAGTCGAGGCGAACCGTATTGGTCGACATTGTCTGGTTGTCCCTGGAACCGAGGCCGCCGAAACACATGAGCATGACGGCGCCGTCGCGGTGGAAATTCGTCGATGGCGGCAAAGCGCGCGGCGCATTCATCCTAACGCAAAGAATGTTGCTCCGGCCATTGCACTAGAAGGCGCAGTGAATATGATGCCGCCGGGAGTCAGCGTATACATTAGGGAGGAATAATATGAAATATCTAAAGCAGTGCCTGGCCATGTCGGCGGCAATGGGCGTCGCTCTATCCGCGCAGGCGGCAGCGGCCGAGACCGTCCTCAAATTCGCGCATGTCTATGAAGAGAGCGAGCCTTATCACACTTGCGCCGTGGCCGCGTCGGACAAGCTGAAGGCCGCGACCGAAGACCGGTATTCGATCGAAGTGTTCCCGGCCTCCTCGCTCGGCAAGGAAGTCGACATCAACGAAGGCCTTGGGCTCGGAACGGTGGACATCATCTACACGGGCCAGCTCTTTGCCGGACGCGCCTACGGGCCGATCGCCATCGGCGGCGCACCGTTCATGTTCCGCGATTACGATCACTGGGACAAATACCGCAATTCCGACCTGTTCAAGGAACTCGCCGAGGGCTATCGAGAGGCGAGCGGCAATCATGTCGTCGCGACGACCTATTACGGCCAGCGGCACGTCACGTCGAACAAGCCGATCCTGAAGCCGGAAGACATGGCCGGCATGAAGATCCGCGTGCCGAACGCCCCGCTCTACATGATGTTTCCCAAGGCCGTCGGCGCCAACCCGACGCCGATCGCCTTCGCCGAGGTCTATCTCGCTCTGCAGCAGGGCACGGTCGACGGGCAGGAAAATCCGCTGCCGACCATCCAAGCGAAGAAGTTCTACGAGGTCCAGTCGAACATCAACCTGACCGGACACATCAACGACGCGCTGTTGACCATCGTCGGTGGCCCGACCTGGGACCAAATGGACGAGGCCGACCAGACCGCCCTCACCCAGGTTCTGACGGAAACCGCCGACTGCGCCACCGCGCAGGTGCGCGAGAAGGAAGCCGAGCTCGCGGCATGGTTCGAGGAGCAGGGTGTGACGGTCAACAAGGTCGACATCACGCCGTTCCGCGAAGCCACGATGAAGCTTCACAATGGCGAGGACGCCACCTGGGACCAGGAGACCTACGACAAGCTCCAGGCGATCAAGTAAGCCCTGACACTCAGGCAGCTATGTCGGGCGGCCTTTGTGCGATTCCCGGAGACCGTCATGGCATCCATGCCCACAGACAATGATCCGAGCCCGGCAATCCGGGCCGAAGCGCCGAGCCCGCTCACCGATCAGCCGATCGACCTGTCGGACATTCGCTGGAGCGACGGGCTGATCCTGTTCGTCTTCTGGCTGCTGGCCTTCGTCGTTTTTCTGCAGTTCTTCACGCGCTACGTGCTCAACGACTCCCTCGGCTGGACCGAAGAGATCGCCCGGTTCCTGCTGATCGCCGTGACCTTCATCGGCTCGGTCATGGCCGCGCGCAAGCAGAGCCATATCGCCGTCGAACTGATCTACCGCTATCTGGCGCGGCCCGTTCGCTTCGCGCTGCAGATCTTCGTCGATTGCGTCAGTCTTGCCTTCTATGTGGCGATGGGCTGGTTCTGCACGCAGCTCGCCCAGAAAACCCAGCAGATGATGGTGTCGATCGACGTGCCGAAATCGCTGGTCTACTGGGGCGTCGCCATCTGCTTCGGCTTCATGGCGATCTACGCCCTTGTGGCGCTGGTGGGGCATCTCAAGACCGGAACCAGCCGGCTGATCGATCCGGAGCGTTTTGCTCCAACGACCGCGGGCCTTTGACGCCGGTGCCGAACGCACCTTCTCTCCTCATCCTCTCCGCGACCGCAGCCGGCACCTGCCGGCGATTTGGGGTCGCGCATCCTGGAACCGGTCCGTCCCGATGCTGCTGATCTCTCTTTTCGTTCTCGTGCTCGTCCTGATCATGGTGGGCGTGCCCGTGGCGATCGCGCTCGCAGGCTCCTCGGCGATGTTCATCCTGATCGAGGGACGCGTGCCCGACGTGGTGGTCATCCACCGCATGATCAACGGCGTCGATTCCTTTCCGCTGCTCGCCATCCCCTTCTTCATCCTGGCCGGCAATCTGATGAATACCTCCGGCATCACCGAGCGGATCTTCGACTTCGCCAAGGCCATCTTCGGCTGGATGCGCGGCGGCCTCGGCCACGTCAATGTCGGCGCCTCGGTGATCTTCGCAGGCATGTCCGGCGCGGCAGTCGCTGACGCCGGCGGCCTCGGCGCCATCGAGATCAAGGCAATGCGCGACGCTAATTACGATCCCGGCTTTGCCGTCGGCATTACCGCCGCCTCCTCGACGATCGGGCCGATCATCCCGCCGTCGCTGCCGATGGTCATTTATGGCGTCGTCGCCGGCGCCTCGATCGGCCAGCTCTTCGCCGCCGGTTTCGTGCCCGGTCTGCTGATGGCCGTGTCGCTGATGGTGATGATCGCGCTCTATGCCCGCTGGCGGAAATATCCGATCGACCAGGCCTTCAGCTTCACAGTCCTCTGGTCCACCTTCAAGCGCGCCTTCCTGTCGCTGCTGACCCCCCTGATCATCGTTGGCGGCATCCTGTCGGGCGCCTTCACGCCGACCGAGGCGGCGATCGCCGCCTGTGCCTGGGCGATGATCCTCGGCCTGTTTGTCTACCGTACGCTGACGCTGAAACGCTTCCTGCGGGTCTCCTTCGACACGATCGAGACGACATCGGTGGTGCTGTTCATCGTCGCCGCCGCGTCGATCTTCGCCTGGATCCTGACCTCGAACCGGGCGCCGGAACAATTCGCCGCGCTGATCCTGACGATCTCCGACAATCCGTGGATCGTGCTGCTGCTGATCAACCTGATTCTGCTTGTCGTCGGCTGCTTCCTGGAAACGGTGGCGGCGATCACCATCCTGACGCCGGTGCTCTTGCCGATCGCCATCAAGATGGGCATCGACCCGGTGCATTTCGGCGTGATCATGGTGCTCAATCTGATGATCGGGCTTTTGACCCCGCCGATCGGCATGGTTCTCTATGTGCTGTCACGGGTTTCCGGCGTTCCGTTCGAACGTTGCGTGACCGCGACCGCACCCTTCCTCATACCGCTGTTCGCCGTCCTGCTTCTGATCACTTTCGTGCCGGCGCTGACCATGTGGCTGCCGACGTTGATCTATCGCTGACGACGTGAAGCGCCGGCCGTTGGCATCGCCAGACGGCGCGGACGGTATCGATGAAGGCCTGGGCGATGTCGCTGGTGCGCCGGTTCTTCGGTGAGAGCAGTTCGAAGGCGCAAACATAACCGATCTCGGCCGGGCGGACGGGACGCAGTTCGCCGGCCTCGACCTCCTGGCGGACATAGTGATCCGGCAACAGGCCGATGAAGCGGCCGGAGCGGATCAGGATCAGCTGCGGCTCGATCTGATACACTGTCGCCTCGACTCGCCAGTCGATCTGCCGCAATGAGTCCTCGTCACGCCAATAGCCCCGATGCACGAACGGCAGAGCGGCGAGCCGCGCGTCAGTCAGTTCGGCATCCGGCGTGCCGAAATCGGGATGGCTTCGGCCGCAATAGAGGCTGTGCCGCTCCTCGTAGAGGCGATCGTACTCGATCCCCTCGAGGCGGCTGCGATAACTACCGATGGCGCAATGGTAGAGTCCGTCGGCCACCTTCTGCTGCATGTCCTGCGGCCGCTCCTGGGCCAGAACGAGTTTCACCTGCGGCGCCACGCGGCCGAATTCGGCGACCACGTCGGCGAGGCGGTTGGCCGGGTCGCTGGCGATGGCGTCGAGGATGCCGATGCGCAGTTCGCCCTTCAACTCGCCCCGCACCGAGGCGACGTCGGCGGTGAAATCCTGCAGGGCCTTTTCGAGCTGTCGCGCCGACTCATATGCGGCGCGCCCCTTTTCCGTCAGCCGAAAGCCGCCACGACCGCGTTGGCAGAGCGTGAAGCCGAGCCGCTGCTCGAGCGCCGTCATGTGGTTGCTGATGGTCGACTGGCTGATGTTCAGCTCGGTCTCTGCCGCCGCGAAACCGCCATTGCGGACGACCGCGTCGAAGACCTTGAGCAATCGCAGGTCACTCCCAGAAACACGCATACCCACCCGTCTCACATTGATTTTTGCCAATGTCAGGATTGATAGTGCGTTATGTCATGGCACGTCCAGCCCCCTTCAAATGTCCGGGGAAAAGGCGAAGGGCCATAGTGAGCAAACTATGGGCAACCGGGGGAGGATCCGACGCTGGCTGAGCATGAAGACGGTTTCGCGTCGCCACGATCGAATCCGCTGCTTGCCGCCGTCACCGCGCCACCGATCGCGCGGGCCGGCCGTTGGATCGAATCCTACGACGGCGCCCATGGCGCGATGATCGATTGCAGCCAGGCGGTTCCCGATCACGCGCCACCGGCCGAATTCGCCGACCGCCTCGCCGTCGCGGCCGCTTCCCCAACGGCGGCACGCTACGGCGACATTCTCGGCGACCAAGCATTGCGAGCGGCCTATGCCGTACATATCTCGCGCCTTTACGACAGCGAGATCGCCGCATCCCGCATTGCCATCACCGCCGGCTGCAACCAGGCCTTCTTCGCGGCGATGCTGGGCGTCGCCCAGGCCGGCGATGCCGTGATCCTGCCGGCGCCCTGGTACTTCAATCACAAGATGACCCTGGAGATGCTCGGCATCGAGGCGCGTGCGCTGCCGTTGCAAGCGGAAACCGGCTTTTTGCCATGCCCCAACGAGGTTGAGGCGCTGATCGACAACCGCTGCCGCGCCCTCGTTCTCGTCTCCCCCAACAATCCGGCCGGCGCGATCTATCCGCCCGAGCTGTTGACCGAACTCGTGGACGTCTGCGTCCGCCGTGGACTCACGCTGGTGCTCGACGAGACCTATCGCGATTTCCTGGCGCCCGAGACCGGCGCGCCGCATCGCCTGTTCGGCAGCGCCGCCGTGCGCGAGCATCTTGTCAGCCTCTATTCCTTCTCCAAATCCTACGCGATTCCCGGTCACCGGGTCGGTGCGATGATCGCCGGACCCGGCTTCATCGACCAGATGGAAAAGGTCATCGACTGCGTGCAGATCTGCGCGCCGCGGCCGGCGCAAGCGGCCCTCCCCTGGGCAATCCCCGCGCTCGCCGACTGGCGGGACGACAACCGCGACGAGATCGCGAAACGCGCTGATGTTTTCCGGGCCGAGATCGGCCGACTTAATGGCTGGGCGCTCGCACAGATCGGCGCCTATTTCGCCTATGTCCGGCATCCCTATCGCGGCCTGTCGGCGGAGTCGGTCGCCGAGGCGTTGATGCGCGAACTCGGCGTGCTGGTGCTGCCGGGCAGCTTCTTCGGCCACGGTCAGGAAGACCATCTGCGGATCGCCTTCGCCAATGTCCCGGTCAGCCAGATCCGCGAACTGGCACGCCGGTTGGCGCTCGGTCTTGCCGGCGGCTTTCGGGCGGACGACCAACCCCATGCGACGAGGACAGCCCATGGATAGCAATAAACTCGACGCGCTGCGCCAGCGCTTTGCCGGCGATAACGAGCGGACGATCCACGACGCCGGCTTCGCGGCCGTGGCGGCCAAGCTGTTCGATCCGAAAGGCACGCGCGTCGCACCCTATGCCGGCCTGCCGACGCTGCTCGACATGCCGTTCCGCGCCGTCAACTGGTCGGCACCGGATCTTTCCGGCCTCGACGTCGCGTTGATCGGCGTGCCGATGGATCTCGGCGTCACCAACCGCAACGGCAGCCGCTTCGGCCCACGGGCGATGCGCGCGATGGAGCGGGTCGGCCCCTACAATCATGTGCTGAAGACGATGCCGGGCGCCGACCTCACTGTGGCGGATATCGGCGACGTGCCGTTCCGCAGCCGTTTCGATCTCGCGACATCGCACGCGGATATCGAGCGAACCATCGCCGCGATCGTCGCCGCCGGCGCCATCCCGCTCTCCGTCGGCGGCGACCATTCGATCACCCTACCGATCCTGCGCGCCATCGGCGGCGACCGGCCGGTCGGCATGATCCATATCGACGCCCATTGCGACACGTCGGGGCCGTTCGACGGCTGCAAGTTCCACCATGGCGGCCCGTTCCGGCAGGCCGTCCTTGAGGGCGTGCTCGACCCCGAACGCACCATCCAGATCGGCATCAGGGGTTCGTCGGAATATCTGTGGGAGTTCTCTTTCGAGTCCGGCATGACCGTCATTCACGCCGAGGAAATTCCGGCGATGGGCATCGACGCTGTGATCGCCAAGGCCCGCGCGGTCGCCGGCGACGGGCCGGTCTATGTCTCCTTCGACATCGACAGTCTCGACCCGGCCTTTGCGCCGGGAACTGGAACGCCGGAAATCGGCGGACTGACCACGCGCGAGGCGCAAGCGATCCTGCGCGGGCTCGCCGGGGTCGATATGGTCGGCGGCGACGTCGTCGAGGTCGCGCCGCAATATGACGCGACGACCAACACCGCCCATGCCGGGGCGCAGATGCTGTTCGAGCTTCTGAGCCTCGTTCCCTTTACGGCCGGCCGCCGCTGACCGGCCGCAGTTTCATTACGACTGGCAGAACCAACCAAGGAGACAGAACATGACGACGCGATCCCCGTTCCTCATCAACCGTCGCACGCTCCTCGCTGGAGCGACGATGGCCGGCGCGAGTCTGGCCATGCCCTCAATCCTTCGGGCGCAAGAAAAATCATTGAAGATCGGCGTTTACGGCGGTTACTTCAAAGATTCTTTCGACAAGAACATTTTCCCTGCCTTCACCGAGAAGACCGGCATCGCGGTGGAAAGCATCGCCGAGCCGACCGGTGAAGCCTGGCTCGTCCAGCTCGAACAAGCCGCCCGCGCCGGCGCAGCCCCCGCCGACGTCTCGATGATGTCGCAGGTGTCGATGCGCAAGGGACTGTCGACCGAACTCTGGGCGCCGCTCGATACGAGCAAGATCGCCAACGCCGGCGACGTTCTGCGGCCTTTCATCGTCGAATATCCGGACGGGCGGGTCGCCGGCATCGGCGCGGTGGCCTGGTACATCACGCTCGTCACCAACACCGAGTCCTATCCGGATGCGCCGGAAAGCTGGGAGGCGTTCTGGGATCCGGCCAACAAGGAAAAGCTCGGCCTGCTCGCGCTGGTCTCCAACTCCTTCCTGCTGGAAGTGACGGCGAAGACCTTCTTCGGTGGCACCGACACCCTCGACACCGAGGAAGGCATCCTGAAGGTCATGGACAAGCTCGCCGAACTGAAGCCGAACGTCCAGCTCTGGTACCGCGACGAGGCGCAGTTCGAGCAGGCGCTGAAATCGGGTGAAATCCCGATGGGCCAGTATTATCATGACGTTACGGGACTTGCCGCCGCCGACGGTTTCCCGGTCCGCTCCACCTTCCCGAAAGAGGGCGGCATCTCCGATTCCGGCTGCTGGGCGGTGACCAAGGCGTCCGAGAAACTCAATCTCGCCCATGAGTTCATCGACTACATGACGCAGCCGGAGATCCAAGCGCTGCTTGCCCGCAAGGTCGGCACAGCCCCGGTGATCAAGCGGGAACTGCTGGACCTCACGGATGAGGAGTTCGCCGCCGTTTCCTCCGAGATCGACCCGATCGTGCCGCGCTACGATCTCTATGTCGACAAGGCCGACTGGCTGAACCAGAAATGGACCGAGCTGATCGTCGGCTGAGCCCCTCGCCCTCGCGAAATCGGCCGGTCGTCCTGGCGACGACCGGCCTCAATCACCGGACACCAGCGATGAGCGGCCTCGAACTCGTCAATGTCACCAAGCGCTATGGCTCCATCGTCGCCGTCGACGACGCCATGCTGAACGTGCCGGCCGGCAGCTTCGTCTGCCTGCTCGGCCCGTCCGGCTGCGGCAAGACCACGCTGATGCGGATCGTCGCCGGACTGGAAACGCCGAGTGCCGGTGACGTGCGCTTCGACGGGGAGGCGATCGGCGACCGCCCGGTGCACAAGCGCGATTTCGGCATGGTGTTCCAGTCGCTGGCGCTGTTTCCGCATCTGACCGTCGGCGAGAACATCGCCTACCCGCTCAAGATCCGCCACCGGAGCAAGACGGAACGCGAGGCGCGCGTCGCCGAACTGCTCGACATGGTTCGGCTTCCCGGTGTCGCCGATCGAGCGGTCTCGCAACTCTCCGGCGGCCAGCGCCAGCGCGTCGCGATCGCCCGAGCGCTCGCCGTTTCGCCAAAACTGTTCCTGCTCGACGAGCCCTTGTCGGCGCTCGACGCCAAGCTGCGCGAGGCGATGCAGGTGGAACTGCGCCAGCTGCAGCAGCGCCTCGGCGTCACCACTATCGTCGTCACCCACGACCAGCGCGAGGCGATGACAATGGCCGACAAGATCGTCGTCATGAAGGGGGGCCGCATCCTGCAGATGGACCGGCCGATCGACATCTATCGCCGGCCGGTCGACCCCTTCGTCGCCGATTTCCTCGGCCAGACCAATCTTCTGACCGCCTCTGTCGAGGCCGGGACGGTGCATGTCGCCGGCGCGCCGATCCCCGGCCTCGCGCTGCCGGCCGGCCGGCGCACGGCGGAAATCTCCGTACGACCCGAAGACGTTTCGGTTCGGCCCGAGGGCGCGGCGCCGATCGCGGCGAGCGTCGAATTCATCCGCGACATGGGCTCGGCGGTCGAGGTTTATCTCACCACCGCCGCCGGCCGGATCATCGCCCAAAGGCCCGCCGGCAGCGGCGGGCTTGCCGTCGGCGACAAGGTCTCGCTTGGTCTCGATCCCCAATCCATCGTCGTCTTTCCAGAAGGCGGGCGCCCGTGAGCGCGGCGGCGATTGCCGGCAGACGCACGCGCGATCAGCTGCCGCTGGTCTTTCCGGCGCTGATGCTGTTCGCCTTCTTTGTCGTGCCCTTCGGGCTGATGATCGCGGTGTCGTTTTTCGAGCGTGTCCAGGGCGGCTTCTACGTGCCGGTCTTCACGACCGCGAATTACGCCCGCTTCCTCAGCCTGTTCTTCGGCGAAATCCTGCTGTTTTCGCTCGGCCTGTCGGCGCTGGTCTCGGCGATCTGCCTGACCGTCGGCGCCCCCTTCACCTATCTTCTCACCAAGCTGTCCCGCCGCCGGCAGGTGCCCTGGCTGGTGGCGATGCTCGCCGTCCTGTCGCTGTCGGAGGTGATCATCGGCTTCGCCTGGTCGACGCTGCTCAGCCGCACGGCCGGAATATCGAACCTTTTCGCGGCGGTCGGGCTGATGGATGGACCGGACGCCTGGAGCCCGAGTTTCGGCGCGGTCCTCGCCGGCATGGTCTATCAGGCCCTGCCCTATGCGGTGCTCGTGCTCTACCCGTCCTTCTCCCGGCTCGATCCCTCGCTGGCCGAAGCCGCGCGCACCCTCGGCGCCTCGCCGATCCGTTCGTTTCTGACCGTCATCCTGCCGGCGATGCGCACGACGTTGATCGCCACCTTCATCATCGTCTTCGTCTTCGCCCTCGGCGCCTATCTCCTGCCGCAACTGCTCGGCCGGCCGCAACACTGGACGCTGTCGGTGCTGATCACCGACCAGGCGATCTACCAGTCCAACATGCCCTTCGCCGCGGCGATGGCGGTGTTTCTCGTGATCGCCAGCTTGCTGCTCGTGCTGTTGACGACCGTGCTCGGTCATAAAGGGAAACCGGCATGAGCGAGCGGCTTTTTACCCGGTTGTTCCTCTTCCTCGTCGCGCTGTTCCTCGCTGGTCCCCTGGTCGTCATCGCCGGTGTGTCGGTCAACGAAAAGCGCAGCCTGACCTTCCCGCCCGAGGGCTTTTCGTTTCACTGGTATGCTCAGATCTTTACCGATGCCGGCTGGCGCGGCGCACTGACGACCTCGGTACTGATCGCGTTCGGCGCGGCGACGCTCTCCGTCCTGATCGCGCTACCGATCGCCTATGTTCTGTGGAAGCGCGTCAGCATGGCCGGGCGGCTGATCCAGACCCTCGGCATCTCGCCCTTCGTGCTGCCGCCGGTGATCACCGCACTCGGCGCGTTGAGCTTCTGGGCGACGGTCGGCTCCTACGGCGCCTGGTACAGCGTCGTCATCTCCCACGCGATCTTCTTCACCAGCCTGCCGCTGGTGACACTGTCGCTGGGCTTTTCGACCATCGACCGGGAGGTGACCGAGGCGGCGCGCACCATGGGCGCCGACGAGCGCATCATCCTGTCGACGATCGTGCTGCCGATGATCGCGCCCTACATCGTTTCCGGCTTTGCCTTCGCCTTCGTCCTGTCGCTGAACGAATATATCGTCGCCTACATGACCGTGGGCTTCACGATGGAGACGGTTCCGATCAAGATCTTCAACGCGTTGCGCTACGGCTACACGCCGACCATGGCCAGCGTCTCGATCCTGTTCGTCGGGGTCGCAGTGGCGGTCTTCGGCCTCGTCGCGCGCTTCGGCGACCTGCCGCGATTGCTCGGCGCCTGGAGCGCGGGCGACGAGACATGAAAATCGCGGCATTCCAGCTCGCGGCGAGCGGCGAGACATCCTCGGCCCGGCTCGCGGCGATCGCGGCCCATGCCGCCGACGCGAAACGCGCGGGCGCGACGCTGGCGGTGTTTCCCGAACTCGTCCTGCCGGGCTACGGCGCCGGCGAGGTGATCAAGGACGCGGCCAGAGAGCGCGGCGACGAACTGCTGACGGCCCTCGCCCGATTGGCCGACCAAAGCGGCATCGCCATCGTTGCCGGCATCGCGCTGGAACGCCAAGGTTCGATCGTCAACGCCGCCGCACTGCTCAGACCCGGTGAGGAACCCGTCGTCTACGCCAAGCGCCAACTCTATGGCACTTATGAAAAGGCGCTGTTTCGCGCTGGCGACATCCCTCCCCCCGTCGTCGAACTCGGCGGGCTGAAGGCCGGCCTGCTGGTCTGTTTCGACGTCGAGTTTCCCGAGCATGTCCGCGATCTCGCCAGGCGCGGCGCCGACATCGTGCTGGTGCCGACGGCGCTGCCGCGGAGCCCGGCGGCGCGCTTCATCGCGCGGAACGTGATCCCGGTTCGCGCTTTCGAGAACCAGGTCTTCGTCGTCTATGCCGATTGGTGCGGCGCGGACGCCCGCTTCGCCTATCAGGGCCTGTCCTCGATCGCGGCGCCGGACGGCAGCCGCCTCGCCGCTGCAAGCGAGAGCGAGCCGGCGATGCTCCTCGCCGACATCGATCCCGGCGCCTTCAGCGCCAGCAAAGAGCAAAATCCTTATCTCGACGAGTTGCGGGCGGATTGAGACAAAGGCCGCGCGCACCTACCAGGCGCAGATCTTCGTCTCCGTCTCGGCATTAGCCCAGCAAGCGGGATCGTCCCGCTCGCGCACATAGGTTCCGGCAAGCGAAATGTTGCGATTGCCCAGATTGACGAAACCGGAGGCGTAGCCGGGGCTGTCGACGAGGAGGATATAGGTGACCCCCGGTCCCTCGATGGTGAAGCTTCCGGCCGCGTCCGTCATCTCAAAATCGCAGTCGAAATAGCCGTCGTCGCTGGCGAAGCATTTCGCCGGCTTGGCCTCGGCACCCGTAGCGAAAACGACGAGGGCGAGCGCCGCAAGGCCGCCCGCCCTTTTCAATGCCTTATTCGACACCATGACCGCCTCCCAGCGAACCGGCCACGTCATGTGGCCGTATCGTGCGAGATTAGCACGGCGCGCGTGCCGCAGGGAGAGGCTTGCAAGCAAATGCGCGCCTCCCGCGACGGCCGAAACAGGCCGCCGCTCCCCTTGCGATCTAGCGCGTCAGGCGCTTGTAGGTTGGGCGTTTGGGATTGACCGATTCCGGGCCGAGGCGGCGGATCTTGTCCTGCTCGTAATCCTCGAAATTGCCCTCGAACCATTCGACGTGGCTGTCCCCCTCGAAGGCGAGGATGTGCGTGGCCAGCCGATCAAGGAACATGCGATCATGGCTGATCACCACGGCACAGCCGGCATATTCCTCCAGCGCGTCCTCGAGCGCGGTCAGCGTCTCGGTGTCGAGATCGTTGGTCGGCTCATCGAGCAGGATGACGTTGGCGCCGGATTTGAGCATCTTGGCGAGATGCACCCGGTTGCGCTGGCCGCCCGAGAGGGTGCCGACCTTCTGCTGCTGGTCGCTGCCCTTGAAGTTGAAGTTACCGACATAGGCCCGCGAGTTCATCTCGTATTTGCCGAGCTTCATGATGTCGACGCCGCCCGACACCTCTTCCCAGACCGTCTTGTTCGGTGCGAGATCGTCGCGGCTCTGGTCGACATAACCGAGGTCCACCGTTTCGCCGACATCGACCTTGCCGCTGTCGGGCTGTTCCTGGCCGGTGATCATCTTGAACAAGGTCGACTTGCCGGCGCCGTTCGGGCCGATGATGCCGACGATGCCGCCGGCCGGCAGCTTGAACGACAGGTCTTCGATCAGCACCCGGTCGCCATAGCTCTTGGTCAGGTTCTCGACCTCGATCACCCGGTTGCCGAGCCGCTCGCCGGTCGGGATGACGATCCTGCCGTCGGCCGGTTTGCGGTTTTCGGCGATCTCGACCAGCTCGTTATAGGCCTTGATGCGCGCCTTCGACTTGGTCTGCCGAGCCTTGGCACCCTGCTGAATCCATTCGCGCTCGCGGGTGAGTGCCCGCATGCGGGCGTCGTCCTCGCGGCCCTCTTGCTTCATGCGCTTGGCCTTCTTCTCCAGGTAGCTGGAGTAGTTGCCCTCGTAAGGCATGCCGCGGCCGCGATCGAGCTCGAGAATCCAGCCGGTGACGTTGTCGAGGAAATAGCGATCATGGGTGACCATCAGCACCGAGCCCTCGTACTCGCGCAGGTGCTTTTCGAGCCAGAGGATGGTCTCGGCGTCGAGATGGTTGGTCGGCTCGTCGAGCAAGAGGATGTCCGGCTTCGACAGGAGCAACTGGCAGAGCGCCACGCGGCGCTTTTCGCCGCCGGACAGCGGCGCGATCAGCGCGTCGGCCGGCGGGCAGCGCAGCGCGTCCATCGCCATCTCGACCTGGGATTCGAGATCCCACAAATTCTGGGCGTCGATCAGATCCTGGAGCTTCGCCCCCTCCTCCGCCGTCTCCTCGGAGTAGTTCATCATCAGTTCGTTGTAGCGATCGAGGATCGCCTGTTTGTCGGAAACGCCCAGCATGACGTTCTCGAAGACGGTCTTGGTTTCGTCGAGATGCGGCTCCTGCGGCAGATAGCCGACCGTGGCGCCTTCGGCCGCCCAGGCCTCGCCGGTGAATTCCGTGTCGTTGCCTGCCATGATCTTCAGCAGCGTCGACTTACCCGAGCCGTTGGGGCCGAGAATGCCGATCTTGGCGTCCGGATAGAAAGACAGATGGATGTTCTCCAGGACCTTCTTGTTGCCGTAGGCCTTGGTAAGTCCGGACATGTGATAGATGAACTGGCGTGCCATGGCGCGCTGCCGCTCCGTGTGAATGATGGGAAAAGAGAAGTTGCGCCGTACCTAAGCCATCAGGCGCGCCGGGGCAACGGGCGCGGGCGGCATCTTGTCGTCGCGGCGACGCTGTGTTCGTTCACTGCGACGGCGCCGAGACCGGCGACGACACCGGCCAAGCGCTTGCCGGTCAGTTTTTCGTCGTCGGTCAGGACATGCGCAACGAGGACCGTGAACAGCGGCGTCGTGGCGTTGAGGATGGCCGCGAGGCCCGACGCAATCTGGGTCTGCCCCCAGACGAACAGGCTGAACGGCACGGCATTGTTGATGAGGCCCATGACAAGGAAGGCGGCCCAGACGCGCCACTCCCTCGGCATCCTGACGCCGAGTAGCCGAAGCGCGGCGAACAGGATCACGCTGGCCAGACCGACCCGCAGCACGACGATGGTGAAGGGCGGCAACTCCCTTACCGCCACCTCGGTGAAGAAGAAGGAACCGCCCCACAGCACCGAGAGGGTGAGCAACATGCCCCACTCGCCAAGGGTCATCGAGCGGTTGATCGTCGGCGCAAACGATGAGGTGTCGGTCTGGCTGCGCATGGGCGAGGTGCTCCCGAGGTATTGAACCCGGAGCCTACGATGCCCTCCCTGCGACCACGACCCGATTTCCGAACCGTCCCCGCTATTGCCAACCGGATGGGTCAACGATGCCGCCCTGGCAGCCGCCTCGCGCCTTGTTCGCGGCCATGACGAGATCGCCGAAATCGGATTGCGGCGTGATCGTGCCGGCCAAATTGATGCGCAGCTCAACGATGATCCGCCTGCCGCCGTCGCGCGCGCAGTCGATCAGGACGCGGCCGCCTGCGCCCTTGCCGAAAACCGCGTCGAAGCTGGCGCGGACAACCGTTGCGTCGAGATGTGTGCCGACGTTGGTCGCGAACATCTGGCCGACCGGCGACGCGTTGAGCTTGCCGATCAGCGCCACCGCGTCGGAGAAATATTCCGAGGCGTCGGTGCCGTAGCAGCTGCCATGCTTGATCCATTGATGCCGGTCGAGATTCGCCTTGGTCCCCGGCATGACGGCATCGAGAGCCCGCCGCGTCTCTCGGCCCAGTTCAGGCTCCGGCAACGCGCTCCAGTCGCCGGTTTTGTCAGAGGCAACCGTGCTTGCCGCCACGCCGCAATACTCGTTCCCGCGCGGCTGCGGCCACAGGCCATGCAGGCTAAAGCCGCCATCCTCGCCGCCGTCCCGGCAGTCCCTTGCTCTTGGCTTGGTCTCGCAGAAGGCGGCGTGCCAACTCGCCGCAAGCACATAGGCACCAGAACCGGAACGCTGGTCGCCGGATGGCGGCGTTCCTCGATCATCTGTCGGGGCCTCCCCGCGCCCGCGCCCCAGCGCCTTCGCCAATGCGTCGATGCCCCGTTCTAAAGCGCTACGGCTGCTCGGATCTTCGCGTACAGCGGCCGAGACGCCATCCTCGGCCGCGACGCGGCCACAGCCCACCGCGACCCAGCGGCGCGGCGGCTCGGCGTCCGGAATCACGACATAGTAATGCGTCGCTGCCTGGGCGTTGCGGCCGATCAGCACGTATTCCGTCCCCGGCTCCGTCGCGACGCCGCCCGGATTGGTCTGTTTGCGGATCGATTGCAGCGCCGGACAGCGCGCCTCGGCGACGAAGCGGCCGGTCATCGGCAGCTGCGCGAAGGCGGATGGGGCGGCGAGCAGGAGCGCGGCAAGCAGCCAAAAGCGTTTCATGGGCTTTCGATACGTCAGAGCGGCGGCGGGCGAAAGACCGCCGGGCGATCGGGTCAAGCAGAGGGCCATTTCAAGGGGTTTGGGCCGGTGCCTCTTCGCGCTATACCGATGCTCGGTGCGCGTGGAAGAACGTCACCCGGCCCGGCCATCCCGTTGGCCGCCACGGACGAGGATGCGCCGTTGTTCGATCACCGAGAAACCATCGACAGCCGTTCCGGCGCGGCGGTTCACGTCTACAGCCGCAAGGCACAGGGACTTGCGCGCGGCATCGTTCTGATCAACCACGGTCTTGCCGAACATGCAGGCCGCTACGGCCGCTTTGCCGCCGAACTGGCCGGGTTCGGCTTCCACGTCGTCGCCCATGATCACCGTGGCCACGGCTCGACCAGCGCGTCCGACGCGCCCTTCCGAAGATTCGCCCGCCGCCACGGCGCCGACAGGGTGCTCACCGACTGCCGGGCGGTCCATACCCATGCCCTTGGCCGTTATCCCGGCCTGCCGGTGGTGGTCTTCGGCCATTCGATGGGCGGGCTGATCGCCCTGAACTATGCGGAAACCCACGGCCGCGACCTCGCCGGCGCCGCGGTGTGGAACGCCAATTTCCAGACCGGGCTGCAGGAACGCGTCGGCCGGCTGGCGCTCAAGGCCGAAAAGGCGCTGAAGGGATCGGACGTGCCGAGCGCGCTGCTCCAGCGCGCCACCTTCGACGCTTGGGGCAAGGCGATCGAGCCGCGCCGCACCATGTTCGACTGGCTGTCGCATGATGACGCCGCAGTCGATGCCTATATCGCCGACCCGCTCTGCGGCTTTTCGCCGACCTTGTCGATGATGGAGGATGTGATGACCCTAATCTTCCAAGGCGGCTCGCAGGCCGGGCTCGACATGCTGCCGCCCGCGCTGCCGCTTCACCTCCTCGGCGGCACCGCCGACCCGGTGACCGACAAGGGCGAGGCGATCCGGTGGCTGGCCGGCCATCTGCGCCATGCCGGCTCGCGCGACGTCATGGTCGAGATCATCGAGGGCGCCCGGCACGAGACGCTGCACGAATTACCGGCCTATCGCGAGCCCGCCGTCGCCAGTCTCACAGCCTGGCTCCAGCGGATCGTCCCGGCGAGTTGAGGCGTTCGCCTTATTCGACCCCACGCGTCCTGTCGACGCGCCGCAACCCGCTACAGATCTTGTGCTTCGTTCAAGATCGGAGACAGTAAGTTGGCCATGGAGCAATTCCTCGATCCAGAGACACTCGGCACCGCCGCCCGGCAAGCCGGTCGGCTGATCGTCGCGGCTCTGTTCACCGGCGCGATCGGCTATGAACGGGAACGCAAGGATCAACCCGCCGGATTGCGGACGCACATGCTGGTGGGAATCGGCGCCTGCCTGTTCACCCTCCTGATGACGCTGCTGATCGGCCGGTTCGACAGCGGCGACGTGCGCGCCGACCCGATCCGCGTCGTCGGGGCAATCACCAGCGGCGTGGCATTTCTCGCCGCCGGCGTGATCATCCAGGCGCGCGGTCGCGTGCACGGGCTGACCACCGGCGCTTCGCTCTGGCTGGCAGGCGCCATCGGTCTGGGTGCCGGGTTGGGCGAGTACCTTCTATCCTTTATCGCGGTGGTGCTGACGCTCGTCGTGCTGCGGGTGGTCAAGGCATTCGAGTAGCGACCAGGTCCCGCGCGATCCTCCAGATTTGCATGGCTTCGTCATAGCGCAATGGGGCGTGCCGGCTGCGCTTTTCGCGCGAATCTTTTGAAATGGCTGGATTCACGAATCATCCGCCATGCACAGAAAGCATGGCTGACATGCCAAAACCTCTCTGGTTTTGGATGCGAGAATCCCTATGTAGAGAGTACGTTAGTTGCGAGCGATACCTCCTCCCTTCGTTCCGCTCTGACTGTTTCCTCCCAGGATTTTCCAATGGAAGATCCTTCTTTCAGCCGGGTTCTCGCGAACCCGGCTTTTTTTTTGCGCCGATCGTCGCCCCCCGCCTGAACTCGTCATCCGTCGGTGATATTCAGCCGGTGATCTTCAGCGGATGCCATTTCCCCGCCTTGACCCGCTTTTGGACGTGCTGTCGGTAGGTCTCGGGCGGTTGGGCGCGCCGCCTTTTATGCCGTGTTTGATTGCAGAATTTACACGCCGCTACGATATTCTCGCGGATGTCTTTCCCGCCATTTTGTTTGGGCTGCAAATGTTCCGCCGTGCATTGGAAGCGGTTGAGCAAGCCATTTGGCACATGATGACGCTGTAAAAACACCGTGGGATTACCATCCCACATCAAAAAATTACAGTAGTGGCATAGCCAATTCTGCTTCTGTGCACGAGCAGTTCTGATTTTCCTCAGTCTTTCTGGGCTTCCCATTTTACACATCCATTGGCTTCATTGAAATGAAGCGGATGTGCAGCAACCACTCATGGATTGCCCTTAATTCGGAAGGGAATACCCTCGCACGAGACGACACTAGAGAGTGCCACTCCGCAGTATAATCGGTAGATGCAGATCAGAAATCCGCATCAATACAGGAGCCGAGTTGGCTTCCAGACGATCTAAAGTCCGTCTCCGTCGTTCTCCAATATCGCAATATGTGGCGGCCATCAAGTAGCGGTCCGCCTGAGGGATATCTTGATCGCCTGCCACCTTGAGATCGAGCGGAAAGCTCTGGAGGAGATTCCTACCAATGCCGAATGCGCCCTTGCCACCTGCAGGGCAAGGTTCAGCTGATCAACTCGAACGAGTGCACAGACACTGCCCATCGTTGAAAAGCGGTCACCAGACTAACATGACCTCAATGGCGCCAGCGGCAGTTTCCATTTTGCCTCAGCCGTCGAGGCTGGCGCAAAACCGCTGAATGCGTGAACAGGCCTCTTCGAGCAACGCTTCCGACGTCGCGTAGGAAATCCGGAAGTTCGGCCCGAGACCGAAAGCCGCACCGTGAACCACCGCGACGCCTTCCGCTTCCAGCAGCTCGGAAACGAAGTCCTCGTCGCTCGCGATCACCTTGCCGGCCCCGGTCTTCTTGCCGATCAGCCCGGCGCAGGACGGATAGACGTAGAAGGCGCCCTCCGGCGAGGGACAGGCGATGCCGTTCGCCTGGTTCAGCATCGAGACCACCAGATCACGGCGGCCTTCGAAGACGGCGCGGTTGGTATCGATGAAATCCTGCGGACCGTTCAGCGCCTCGACCGCCGCCCATTGGGCGATCGAGCAGGCGCCCGAGGTCTGCTGGCCCTGGATCATGTCCATCGCCTTGATCAGTTGCAACGGTCCGCCGGCATAGCCGATGCGCCAGCCGGTCATCGCATAGGCCTTGGAAACGCCGTTGATGGTCAGCGTACGGTCGTAAAGACCGGGTTCCACCTCGGCCGGGGTCGTGAAGGTGAAGTCACCATAGACGAGATGCTCATACATGTCGTCGGTCATCACCCAGACATCGGGATGGCACATCAATACGTCGGTCAGCGCCTTCAATTCGGCCCGCGTATAGGCCGCGCCCGACGGATTCGACGGCGAGTTGAACAGGAACCACTTGGTCTTCGGCGTGATCGCCTTTTCGAGCGCGTCAGGCGTCAGCTTGAAATTCGTCTCGATGCCGGCCTCGACGAACACCGAGGTGCCGCCGCAGATCGCCACCATCTCGGGATAGCTCACCCAATAGGGCGCCGGGATGACCACCTCGTCACCGGGATTCAGCGTCGCCATGAAAGCGTTGAACAGGATCTGCTTGCCACCGGTCCCGACGATGGTCTGCTCCGGCTTGTAGTCGAGATTGTTCTCGCGCTTGAATTTCCTGGCGATCGCCTGGCGCAGTTCGGGGATGCCGGAGACCGGCGTATATTTCGTCTCGCCGCGGTTGATGGCCTCGATCGCCGCCTTCTTGATGTTGTGGGGCGTATCGAAGTCCGGCTCGCCGGCGCCCAACCCGATCACATCGCGCCCGGCGGCTTTCAGCTCACGCGCCTTCTGCGCGACAGCGATGGTCGCGGACGGTTTGACGCGATCGAGGGCGGCGGCGAGGAAGGCCATGGGAGGGACTCCGGTCAGAACGTCGGGAAGGCTCCAGCGGGAGCGCGCGGACCCTAATCGCAGACGTTTTGCATCGCAAGCCGGCAGTCAAGCGCCGCGCGAAACAAGCAGCCGCCGTATTTGTTGGGGAAAGCCCACGGGTGCGGCCCGATACGGCTACCGCAGCGGCATTTGAAAGGTAAAGCGGGTCTCTGTCGTGTCGGAGGATACTTCTAGCGTTCCGCCGTGGGCCCGTGCGATCTCCGACGCAATATAGAGACCGAGGCCGAGGCCTTGCTGGCTCGGTCGCGTTGCCGCGCGGAAGAACGGCTGAAACAAGTCGGCAAGTGCTTCTTTCGGGATCGGCTCGCCGGAGTTCGACACCCACAGTCGAAAGTGATCCGCGTCGCTCGACGCTCCCACCCGCACCGCTCCACCGTCGGCCCCATGGGTCAGCGCGTTGCCCAGCAAGTTCGACAGAAGCTGAGAAAGACGTCCGCGATCACACCGGACAGGATCGGCGAAGCCGAAATCCGTTTCGATCGGCGTATCGGGGTAGCTCGAACGAAGCTCCTCGACGACTTGCACGAAAATCGGTTCCAGAGATCCGCACTCGTCCCACTCAAGCTTGAGCCCACCACCCAGGCGGCCCCGAGCGAAATCGAGAAGATTGTCAATCAAGCCCTGCATTCTATGTACACTGCCTTGAATCAGCGCCACGATGTGCGACGCCTTGGCATCGAGCGGCGTCCGTAGCAGCAGCTTTGCTCCGGCGTCGATCGAGGCAACCGGGTTGCGCAAATCGTGACCGAGTACCGCGATGAACTGTTCCCGCAGTTCCGAAATCTTGCGTTCGCTCATCAAGCTAGCCTCGCTGGCGGCCAGGCGCTCGCCGGCATCCAAATGAAAGGCGATGAGCTCCGCGAACAGCTTGAACATGCCGATGGTTTCGGGATTCTTGAGCCGCGCCGGCCGAGGGTCGATCGCGCACAGCGTGCCGAAAAATTCGCCGTTCTCCAGGATAATTGGCATCGAGATATAACTGCGGAAACCGTACATGGCCGGAGTTGGATGCCCGCAATAGGCCCCGTCGCGCGGTACGTCGTCGATGACGACAGGTTCCCGGCTTTCCTCGATCTCATGGCAGATCGTGGTTTCCACCTGCAACTCGCTGCCTGGCTCAAGCCCGAACTCTATGTGGTCGAGGGCTGTACAGGTGATCCAGCGATCCTTGGTGACCCGTGCCACCACCGCGAATCCCATGCCGGTCGTCCGGCAAATCACATCGAGGATTGTCGGCACCGCGTTGATGCGGCCGACAGAATCGATATCGGCTTGAAAATCGTGGCTCAACAGCCCTTTGATCCTTGCGGTGAGGCGTCAGACGCAACTGTTTCAGTCAGACCTGATCGTAAGGCAGCATGTCAAGCCAGAGCCACCTTTAACAGCTATGCTTTCGCATTGTCCCGTGGCGATCGCTGGTGATCATCGCAGCGCAACCTCCGCGATGCAGGAAAACGGCAGAGGTCTTCGGCAAGCCCGCCCTTCAGCGTTCGACGAGCATCTCGAATCCGCCGAAGATCAGGCGTTTGCCGTCAAACGGCATCGGATTGAGATCCGGCTTCAGCCGCGGATCGTCCATCAGCTTGGGCATCGCCTCGTTGCGAACCTCCTTCGACGGCCACAGGATCCAGGAGAAAATCACGGTTTCGTCCGGCTTGCGCTGCACCGCCATTGAAAACGACGTCACCTGGCCCTCGGGCACGTCATCGCCCCAGCATTCCACCACCTTGAGCGCGCCATACTCCTTGAACACCGTCGCCGCGTCCTCGGCATGCTGGCGGAATTTCTCCCGATTGGCGATCGGTACCGCCGCCACGAATCCATCGACATAGGTCATTGTGCTTCCTCCTTCGGCTAAAGATGGTGTCAAAGCAGCAGGCCGCTCCCGCTATCCGACAGGCGACGCCTCTCAAGGCCCATCATAGGCCGCCTGCAAGCCGCGGATATCAATCTTCACCATCCGCATCATCGCTTCCATGACCCGGCGGGCCTTGTCCGGATCCTCGTCCCGTAACATCCGCGGCAGGGCCTCCGGGACGATCTGCCAGGACAGGCCGAACTTGTCCCTGAGCCAGCCGCATTGGACGGGCGCGCCGCCATCGGTGGTCAAAGCCGCCCAGTATCGGTCTACCTCCGCCTGGTCCTCGCAGTTCACCGCCAGCGAGATCGCGTCGTTGAACGGCTCCTGCGGGCCGCCGTTCAATCCTTGAGAACGACTGCCCGGCGAGCGTGAAATCCACCAGGATCACCGAACCCGCCTTACCGCCGGGCCAGTCGAGGCCCGACCGCATCAGCCGGTCGATGCGCGAGTCGGGGAAGACCGACACGTAGAACGCGGCGGCCGCCTCCGCATGGCCGTCGAACCACAGGCAGCTCGAGATTTTCTGCATCCTGGGCATTGCGGTGATCTCCTTCTCGTCTAGGCGCTTTCGCGCGTTCGGCTATCATCATATTCGTCATGCAGCCGCCACCACTGGTACGGCTCGCTCTGCTCCGTTCCCTCCGGCGCATCTTCCCAGCTCTCTTGCCGGCCAAGCGGCGTCAGATCGAGAAAGGTCCAGGGCGTCCCGAGCGTCTCCACTCCGCGACCGGTGGTGAAATAGGTGCGGTAGATGTCGCCGTCGTCGCGGTAGAAGACGTTGAGGCCGAAACCGGTGGTGACGCCGAAGTCGGCGTTGAAATCGTCCGCCGTCGACACCCAGGGCATGGTCCAGCCCATACGCCGCTTGAACGCCTCGATCTCGGCGATCGGCGCGCGCGAGACGAAGACGAGCGAAGTGTCGCGGACGTGCAAATGCGCCAGGTGCGGGATCTGGTCGCCGACCATGCCGCAACCGGAGCAAGGGTCCGGATCGGTGGGTTTTAGCATGTGATGGTAGACGATGAACTGCCGGCGGCGGTCGAACAGATCGTCGAGACTCGCCTTTCCCGACAGCTTATCGAAGGCATACGCCTTCTCGACCTTCTCCCAAGGCAGCCGGCGCCGCTCGGCGGCCAGCCGGTCATGGGCGTGGGTCAGTTCCTTCTCCTTTGCCCGCAGCGCCTCCTGCGCCCGCAGCCAGTTCTCTCTCGAGACAATATTGCGCATCGCAGTTTCCTCCGCGTCAGGGACCGGACGGGATGTTGGCGGCCCCACTTGTTCAGAATGGCAGACCGTCGCGGCGGTCTTTCAACCGCTGCCGACCGCCGCTAGCATATCAGCTTGGCCATCTCCGCCTGCATCTCCTCGATGCTGACGTCGCGCCGATGCGTGGCGAGAGACCATTTGTGGCCGAACGGATCCTCGACGATCCCGTAGCGATCGCCCCAGAACATGTCGGCGATGGGCATATCGACCGTCGCGCCGGCATCGATCGCCCGACCGAACCAGGCATCCACGTCATCGACCATGAGGTGGATGGAGACCGGCGTCCCCTTCAGATGTTTCGGACCGGTCATGTCCATCTCGACGTTCTCATCGACCAGCATGACCGACGAGCCGTTGATGCACAGACTGGCATTGGCGACCTTGCCGTCCGGCATCGGCAGCAGGAACATCACCTCGGCGCCGAAAGCGCGTTGATAAAATTCGATCGCCTCCGTCGCGCCGGCGCATACGAGGTGCGGCGTCACGGCGTGCATCCGGGCGGCCTGCTCCTGAGGTGAGTCTGTTCTGACAGTTTCCATGGCTTCTTCCTCCCTGTTGGTCTTCTTCGGCGCGTCACAGCTCGCGCGCCACCTCCTCGAGCTGTTGGGCACATTGACCCCACCCCTCGTGAAAACCCATCTCCTCGTGGGCCTTGCGGTCGGCGGCCGACCAGTGCCGAGCTGTGGCGGTGTAGCGCGTCTTCCCGCCCTTATCCTCGAAGGTCAGGGTGACCGTCATGAACGGCTTGTCGGATGGCACCCAAGCGCTAGTATAGGCATCGGTGAACACCAGACGCTCATTCTTTACGACCTCGAGATAGACGCCCGGATTGTGATAGTCCTTGCCCTCCGGGCTCCTCATTGTGACGAGGCTGGAGCCACCGGGCCGAACGTCGAGTTCGGCGCGCGGCGTCGTCCAGGGCTTCGGCGCGAACCATCGTGTCAAAAGCTCCGGCTCGGTCCAGGCCCGGTACACCTTGTCGCGCGGAGCGTCGATCAGGCGGGTCAGAACCAGTTGGCGATCGTTGTTTCCGGCATTCTGGGTCATGTTTCGCTTCCTCCTTGTGGGTGTTTGAACAGCATTTCGAGATATCGCCGCAGATGGTCGAGGCTCTCGACCGCCACCTTCGGGCCGCCCGTCGCTTTGGCCAGGAGCAGCGCGCCCTGGACGACCACCTGGGTGTGCAACGCAAGACTCTCGGCGGTCCATTCCGCCGCGATGCCGCGCTCGCGCATCGCCTCGGCGATGTCGGCCTCCAGAACCTTGGCATGGCCGACGATGCTCGACTCGCAGGCGTCGCGGATCGCCGGATAGGTGGCGAAAGTCTCCTGCACCATGGTGCCGACCAGACAGGTGTATTCGGGCAACTCGCCCCGCAGGATCGCCTTGCGAAAATCCACATAGCCCAGCAGCCGGTCGAGCGGGTCGGACAGTTCGCGATACGGCGCGGCCTCGAAGAACGCGCCGGTCATCATCGACCAGTGGTCGGCGGCGGCGATCGCGAGGTCTTCCTTGGTCTTGAAGTGATGGAAAAAGGCGCCCTTGGTCACCCCCGCCGATCGGCAGATGTCGTCCACTGTCGTGGCCGAGTACCCCTTGCCACGAATGACCGCCAGCGAGGCCTCCAGAAGCTTGCCTCTCGCGCCGGTGGGGATGTCGGTTGATGCCATCAAATCTCTCCTTACCAATTTACATACCAACCAGTTGGTATGTTGTCGAGACGGTTTTTCGCTTTAGCGTTTTTTTCCAGTTTGACAGATAGCGAGCGGCGGGGCCGCTCTCATACGAGGTGCGGTTGGCAAGGGCGCTGGCGGTGGTGGGCGGTTCCCTCTGTCAGACAGCAGCATGCAGGAGGCCGAGACGACGCGGGATGCGATCAGGCCTCCAGCGGCCGTTCCGATTGCTGCGTTCACTGAAATGAATTGGTCGCCGGCGGCCCGATGGCGCACTATCGCGGCGGGCGGTTATCGCCTCCGGCCAAGGGCAGTCTTTCGATGATCACCATTCACGGCATGCAGGACTCGGGCAATTGCTACAAGCCGCGGCTGCTGATGGCTTTGCTCGGGAAACCGTTTCACCATGTCGAGGTCGACTCCCTCGACGGCTCGACGCGGCGGCCGGCGTTTCTCGCTCTCAACCCCATTGCCAAGGTGCCGGTGCTGGAGTTGGAGGACGGGCGGACGCTGCCGGAATCCAACGCGATCCTGGCCTATCTTGGCGAGGGCAGCGCATTCGTCCCCGCCGACCCATTCGAGCGCGCAACAATGCTGTCCTGGATGTTCTTCGAGCAATACAGCCACGAACCCAACGTCGCCGTACGGCGCTCGCTGCTCGTCTATCCCAGCCGCAAGGCTCAGGCTACGCCCGAACGGTTGGCGGAGACGCTCGACGGCGGCAACAAGGCCCTCGCCGTCATGGAAACAGCACTGACGCAATCCAACTGGCTGGTCGGCGATGCGCCTACGCTCGCCGACATCGCGCTTTACGCCTATACCCATGTGGCCGACCAGGGCGGCTTCGACCTCGCCGCCTATCCCGGCATTCGCGCCTGGCTCAGCCGGATCGAGGCGCTGCCCGGCTACCAGCCGATGACCTGGCTGCCCGGGACCTGAATGGCGCGTCCCCGTCGCGCGCTCCGCCTCCCGTTCGCAGCGAAAGCCCGTCATGAAATTTCTGCTTCGCTTCGCCCTGATCCTCGTTGCCATACTCCTCCTGGGTATCGGTGGCTTCTTCCTGGCCGGCCCCGAGCGGGTCTGGGAACTGTTTGGCGCCCCGGCCGACCAGGGCGCCGTCGACTTCTCGGCGCTCATTCGCAGTCCGACCCCGAACGACGCCCTCGCCTGTTCGCCGGGCGCCTGCGACGGCGAGATCGACGCAGCGCTGCCCCTTTACGAGGACGCGCCGGCGGCACTGCTCGACCGCCTCGACGCCATCGTTCTTGTCGATCCGGACGTCGCGCGGGTCGATGACGGCGGTCGGCCGGACTACCGCCGCTATGTCGCGCGCACGCCCTTGCTGCGCTTTCCCGACACGATCGATGCGCAAGCCCTTCCGGGCGACGACGGCACCCGGTTGCGGCTCTATTCGCGCTCGCTGGTCGGCAAGAGCGATCTCGGCGCCAATGCCGAGCGGCTGAACGCCTGGGCGGGTTTTCTGCAATAATATTGTGCACAATTTTCCAGAATTTACCTACACTTGACAGCGATTTATGCCAGATGTTATCAGAATTGCGAACCGTTAGTCGTTATTTTTGGATTATTGCCGACAAATAGGAGTGCGCGGCTTGTCGAGACAATCCGATCTTGCCGCCGCGAGGATCGAGGAACTCATCATGAGCGGTGAGTTCGCTCTGGGCGCGCATATCAACGAATTCGCGTTGTCGGCGCGGTTGGGCGTCGGCCGGGCCGCCATTCGCGAGGCATGCCACGCCCTTGTCCGGGTGGGCCTCGTCAAGATCGTTCCCAACCAGGGGGCCTTCGTCAAAGACCTGTCCCTGCTGGAAATCACCCAGATCTTTGACATTCGCTCGAGTCTCGGCCGCCTGGCAGGGCGGCAGGCGGCCCTATTGATCGACGCCGAAGGTCTTTCCCGTCTGCGCGGACTGATCCAGGAAATGGACAAGGTCGCCCTCGATCGCGACTCCGAGCGCTATGTCGCGCTGAATCTCGATTTCCACGACGCCCTCTACAAGGTCAGTCGCAACGAGCGACTTGCCGAACTCGACCGCGCGCTCGGCAAGGAGCTGCGCATCTACCGTCGCCATGGGCTCGTCTTCGGTGGCGGCCTCGCCGTCTCCAATCAGGAGCATCGCGAGATCATGACAGCCATCGAGCAGGGGGACTGCGAGATGGCCGGCGTCCATCTCGAAAAACACATCCGCAGCGGCAAGGAGCGCTTCCTGAACGCCATGTCCGCGACAGGAAAGCTGGTGCTGCAGTCCGATACGCTCGCCGCCGACCCAGCCAAAACGAAGAAGAAAGCCTGATCACCGATGAAGATTACCAAAGTCGAATGTCTGACCGTCCACCCGGGTTGGCGCAAGAACCTGATTTTCGTGAGGGTCGAGACCGACGCGGGCATCGTCGGCTGGGGAGAAGCCTATAGTCAATACGACAGGGACCGCGCCATAGCGGCCCAAGTGGAAGAACTCGGCCGCTATGTAGTCGGTCGGGACCCGTTCCAGATCCGCCATATCTGTCAGGTCGCCTTCGACGATTACGCCCAACGTCGCGCCTCGCTGGAGTTCCACTGCGCCGTGTCGGGCATCGAACAGGCCCTCTGGGACATCGTCGGCAAGGCGACGGAGCAACCCGTCTACAACCTACTGGGCGGCAAGACCCGCGAGCGCATCCGCGTCTATGCCAATGGCTGGGGCTATAAGCTGCAAGAGGTAGCCGATTATGCTCGTGCAGCCGAAAAGGTGGTCGAAAGCGGCTTCACGGCGCTGAAGCTCGACCCGCTGCCTCGACCATGGCGCACCTTCATTCCGAGGCAGCACATTCGTCAATCGGTGGACATCATACGCGGGATCCGCGATGCGGTCGGTCCCGACGTGGACATTTTGCTCGACATTCATCGTCGGCTCGCGCCGATGCATGCCATCGAACTGGCCAATGCCCTCGCTGAATTCGAACCGTATTGGTTCGAGGAGCCTTGCCAATCGGAGAACATCCAGGCGCTCGCGGAAGTCCGGGCCAGTTCGCCAATCCCGACCGTGACCGGCGAAGCTCTCTACGGTCGGGCCGGCTTCCGGCCGGTACTTCGAGAGCGTGCCGTCGACATCATCAACCCCGATGTCGCCAATTGCGGCGGGATCTTGGAATTGATGTACATCGCGGCCGCCGCGGAAACGGAGATGATCGCCTGTTCGCCCCATAACTACAATTCGACGACGCTGGCGCTTTCGGCCACCGTGCATGCCTCGGCCTGCATGCCGAACTTCATTATCACCGAATATTTCATTCCGTTCGAGGAACTCGGCGCGAAGCTCTGTCGCAATCCGCTCAAGCCGGTTGACGGTTACATCACCCTTCCGGACGGGCCCGGCTTGGGTCTCGACGTCAATGAGGAGGCGGTTCGCTCGATGCCCGGCAAACCTTTCCCCAAGCGCGACCTGCCGCTGCCGGAGAACGAAGGGCCGCGCAACGCCGCAATGTCGAAGGCATTCTGAGGAGGAAAAAATGCAAGCTATGAAAACACTTATCGCTGCCGCGTCGCTGTCGATCATGGCGCTGGTCCAGGCGCCTGTCGCCCAGGCCCAAGCCTATCCCGAAAACGATATTCGCTTCGTCGTCTGGTCATCTGCGGGCTCACCGCTCGACACGATGATGCGTCAGCTCGGCCGTCAACTGAGCGAGGAGCTTGGCGTCGAAGTGCCGGTCGAAAATCGCAAAGGCGGCTCGGGCGCAGTCGCCATGTCTTACGTCATGACCCAGCCTGCCGACGGTTATACGGTGCTCTCGACGACGGCGAGCATGACGTTCACGATGGCCAAGGGCAAAATTCCGTTCACGCCAGACAACTTCACCGTGCTGCGTGCCTTGCAGGCAGAACCGTCGGCCGTCGCGGTGCGCGCCGACAGCGACCTGCGGGACATGAAGGACTTCGTCAAATACCTGCAGGAAAATCCCAACGGCCTGAGGATCGGCGGTTACGCGTCCGCCGGATTCCACCAGTTCGTCTTCTATCGCCTCCAGCAAGAAGCCGATTTCGAGGCGGCATGGGTACCTTTCGACGGCGGCAACGAAGCAGCCATTGCCTTGCTCGGCGGGCATATCGACGCCGCGGTTCTGACTCCGAGTTCGGCCAAGGCCCAACTTGCGAACGGCGACTTCCGGCTGCTCGGAATCTCCACCGAGAGCAGCGACCGGTATTTCCCCGACACTCCGACTTTCAAGGAACAGGGATATGACGTCGTGGAATCGATCTGGCGCGGTGTGATGGTGCGCGAAGGAACGCCTCAGGAAGCGATCGACCGGCTGATCGCGGCGATCGCGGCCGTCGAGGAAACCACGGCATGGCAGGAGTTCATGGAGAAGAACATGCAGTCCTCCCTCGACCTCGATCAGGAGGAAATGCAGATACAGGTGCGCAAGGAGGTCGAATCCCGCCGCGCCTTCCTCGAGGAAAACGGATTCGCCAATTGAGCGATCCAGCCTATGAACAGCATGAGCGCCGCGGGCCGGCGCTCATGCGGTACGGGACAATCGGGACCGCACTGGTGCTGATCGTCGTGGCGATCACCATGATCGTCGTTGCGGGCAATTATCCGAAACCCACCACGTTGGGATCACCGGGACCGGCGCGGCTGCCGATCATCTTCGGAACCCTTCTCGTGATCCTCTCGGGGGGCCTGATCGCGCGCAGCTTCGTCGGCCCGCATGAGCCCGAACTGACGCTTCAGGGCATGCCGCGTGCGCTGGCCCTGGCCGCGGGCACGGCGATCTGCATCTATCTCTGGAGCTTTCTGAATTTCCTGGTGCTTTTTATCCCGGCGACACTGCTCGGGGTGCGCCTGCTGGGCGCGGGCTGGACCGGAGCGATCATAGCGGCAATCGTCATTCCCGGCTCCGCCTACACACTCTTCGGGCTTCTGCTCAACGTTCCCTTCCCCTAACCCTCGGCCGGATCGAACATCATGCAGAATCTACGGCTCGGCATCGAGGCCGTCTTCACGTGGCAAGGGCTGTTGGCGATCTTCGTTGGCACCGCCCTCGGCATCGTCGTCGGAGCCCTGCCCGGTCTCGGCCCGTCTCTCGGTGTCGCGCTTCTTATTCCGGCAACGTTCAGCCTGTCGCCCTCCGTGGGCTTCAACCTCCTCGTTTCACTGTATATCGCCGCGGAATACGGAGGCTCGATATCCGCGATCCTCATCGGAACACCGGGTACGGCGGCGGCTACCGCCACCGTCGTGGACGGCTACCCGATGAACCGACAAGGCCGGGGCGCCTTGGCGCTACAGACCTCGCTTTCCGCCTCGACCTTCGGCGGCGTCGTCGGTGCAATCGCGCTGATCGTCTTTTCCCAGCCGCTCGTTGTCTTTGTGCTGCAATTCGGGCCCCCGGAATACTTCGCGTTGGGATTGTTCGGCCTGACCCTGATCGCGAGTTTGAGCGGGGATACCATTCTGAAGGGCTTGGCGGCGGGCATCATCGGTCTCTTGCTCGCCGTGGTCGGCGTCGACCCGATCTCCGGCACACCGCGCTACACCGGATCCTTTTTCGAACTGTATGAGGGCATCCCCTTCCTGGCCGTGCTCATCGGGGTCTTCGCGCTGGCGGAAGCTTTCACGCTGGCGGAACGGGATGATACCCGCAAGGAAGCCCGCATCAGCGACTCCGGCGAGAAGCTTGGATTGCGCGGAGCGGCTTCGATGCTCCCGACATTCTTGCGCGGCTCGGCGATCGGTACCGTCATCGGCGCGATCCCGGGCCCCGGAGCCAACATCGCCGGTTGGCTCGCCTATGATCAGGAACGCCGTTGGTCCGATAAGCCGGAAACCTTCGGCAAGGGCCAGATCAAGGGGGTCGCGGCGCCGGAAGCAGCCAACAGCGCCTCGGTCGGCGGTGCGCTGATGCCCCTCCTCACCCTGGGTCTTCCCGGCAGTCCCACGACCGCCGTGCTGATCGGCGCGCTCATCATTCACGGGCTGCAACCCGGCCCGAGACTTTTCGCCGAGAATCCGGACGTGGTCTACGGCCTGTTCGTGGGAATGCTGGTCGCCTTCCCGATGCTGTTCGTGCTGGGGACGGCCGCCATGCCTCTCTGGCGCAAGGTCCTCGCCCTGCCGAATTCCGTCCTTGCCGTCGGCATCGTCATGCTCTCGCTGGTCGGCACATATGCCCTGCGGAACCTGATGTTCGACGTGTGGCTGGCGCTCCTCTTCGGGATCGGCGGCTACTTCTTGAAGAAGTTGCGATTCCCGATGGCACCGCTTGTTCTGGCAATGGTGCTTGGCGCCATTGTGGAATCGAACTATGCGCGCTCCCTGATCATGTCGCAGGGCTCACACGGAATTTTCTTCGAGCGGCCGCTCAGCATCGCCCTCATTCTGGTCGCGGCAGCGGCTCTCGTCTGGCCCCTCGTCTCGCTCGTGATGAGGCGATGGCGGGCAGCGGGCGCGGCGTAGGGCCTTACACCAACCAGGTACGTCGTCGCCCGATCGCCCGGCCCGGCCCTTGCGTCGCGCGGGTCGAGCCGCTAGCCCCAGCGCCAACCCAATTTCGCCGGTGCCGCCCATGTCCCGCCTCAACGCCAACCTCCTCCTGCTGCTCGCCGGCGCCGTCTGGGGCATGGGCTTCGTCGCCCAGTCGACGGCGATGGACGATCTCGGCCCGTGGACCTTCACGGCGGCGAAATTCGCCCTGGCGACCTTATCGGTCCTGCCTTTCGCCCTGCGCGAATCCGGACGCGCCAAATCGCCGCTTCCCAGGGGAGCGCCCGCCGGCTTCGCCGCCATCGGCGTCATGCTGTTCCTTGCCGCGATCCTCCAGCAGATCGGCATCGTCACCACCTCGGTCACCAATGCCGGCTTCCTCACCGGGCTTTATGTCGTCTTCACGCCATTCCTCGCCCTCGTCATCTTGCGCCATCGCGCCCATTGGGTGGTCTGGCCTTCGGCGATCGCGGCTTTTGGCGGCATCGTGCTGCTTGGTGGCGGAAGCGTTTCGGCACTGAATTCCGGCGACATCCTGATGATCGTCTGCGCCGTGTTCTGGGCGCTGCAGATCCTTCTCGTCGGGATCTTCGCCGGCCCCAGCGGGCGCCCCTACACGCTGTCGGTGGCGCAGTTCGCCGTGACGACGGCGCTCGCGGCGCTCGGCGCTCTGATCCTCGAGGCGCCGTCCCTTGCCTCGCTCTTCGCCGCCTGGCCGGAGATCGTCTATGGCGGCGTGTTTGCATCGGGGTTGGCGTTCACGCTGCAGATCATCGGTCAGCGTTATACGACGGCGCCGCAGGCGGCGATCTTCCTCTCCTCCGAGGCGCTGTTCGCAGCGCTGTTCGGCGTGATCCTTTTGGGCGAACGCATCGCCGCGCTCGGCCTTCTCGGCTGCGCGCTGATCTTTGCGGCGATGCTCGCGGTCGAGCTGGTGCCGATGTATCGTCGCCGTCCGGCCGGGCCGGCCGAACTCCCGACACCGCACGAGAACCGCTAATCAGCGCATGCCGCCACGGCCAAGCGCTCTATCCAGACTTGCTTGTCGGGTTCGCGGGACTGGTTTGCGTCAGCTCGGGCCGAAAAAACAGTGCCGCCTTGAGGCTCTCGCCGATCCGGTCGGCCTTGAGATGGAAGATCGCGGCGATCTCGGGCGGGAAGCGGCGGCTCGTCGTCGCGCGCCAGATTCCCAGCCAGCGGTCGAACATCCCCGGATCAATCTCGTCAAGATGTCTGCGATGGGCGGCGAAGGGATTGCCCTTGTAGGCGCCCGAGCCCCGCATCACCGACGACCAGAACGCCGTCAGGCGCTCCAGATGCGCCGGCCAATCGTCGATCGCCCGTTCGAAGATCGGACCGAGGACCGCGTCCTCGCGCACCAAACCGTAGAACTCGCCCAGCAATTCGCGAAGTTCGCTGTCGCTCACGGCGGGCTGCGCGTCGGACACCTGAAGCATCGGATCACCTGTCGCTCTGTCGGTCGCGTCCTAACATGCTGGACTAAACATGCAAATGGAATATATGTTTTAGCGACCAGATCGAAGGCGAGCTGTCGCATGCACCTCACCCGCTACACCGACTATGCGCTGCGCGTTCTGATCTACTCGGCTGCGCGGCCGCATACGCTCTGCTCGATCGGAGAGATTTCCACGACTTACGGCGTTTCCCATAACCATCTCACGAAGGTGGCCCACGAAGTTGGCAACGCCGGCTGCGGCTCCGCTGCCCGCCGGCGTGGAGGACTGACATGACCGATCTGATCCCCCTTTCCGCGGCCGAGGACGTGGAGGTCGATGGCGCCCAGATCGCTCATGCCTTCCATGTCCCGGTCCCGTTTTTCATGGCCGAGATGCGGCGCGGCAATGTGCGTGGCACGGTGGAACGCGGCGTCGGAGAGGATGCCGGGCGGCACCGGCTGATCTTTCGTTATCGCGGACGGAAGCTCGTGATCCTCCGCCTGCCTGACGGACGCCTTGTCACCGAAGCACCGGACGACCCGACATCCGCGCCGGACACGCGCGGGTCGTAACGAGGCCCGTCGTGGCTGCGCGCTGATCTTCGCGGCGATGCTCGCGGTCGAACTTGTGCCGATGTATCGGCCCGCCCGGCCACCGGTGCGTGAGCCGGTCTGAGCCGACTGCCAAACCCGCCGGCTTCTGCTATGCCAAGCGGACGTGACGAAGGGGAGACGATGATGGACGAGACCGACGTGATGCCGCGGGGCGACCTCACTGTGCGCATTCCGGCGATGCCCGCCGACGCCAATGCCAATGGCGACATCTTCGGCGGCTGGGTGATGTCGCAGATGGATCTGGCCGCCGGCATCCGCGCCGCGGAGCGGGCCCGCGGCCGGGTCGCGACGATCGCCGTCAATGCGCTGACCTTCAAGAAGCCGGTGAAGATCGGCGACACGCTCTGCGTCTATTCGTCGATCGAAAAAATCGGCCGAACCTCCATCACACTTGGCATCGAAGCCTGGACCAAGGCCCGCGCCTCCAACGCGCGGACCAAGGTGACCGAAGGCACCTTCGTCATGGTGGCGATCGACGACAATGGTCGCCCGGTGGCGATCCCGGCGGAAACGCTGGCGGAGTGAAGCTTTTGTGCCGGCCGTCCGCCGCGCCGGTCTTGGCGCGGCAAATGAGCCGCGCCGTCGCCGAAGCCGGCTAACTCAATTCTTCGGGAAGTCGGTCGCTTCGCCGGTGGCGCGCCATTCCTCGATCTCCGCCAGCCGGGCCTTCAGCTGCTGGGTAACCTGCTCGACGCCCCAGGCGCCGAGCACGAGATGGCGGGGTGGCGCGGCGTGCTCGGTCAGCGCGATCATCGCCTCGGCGGCACGCACCGGGTCGCCGGGCTGCGTGCCACTTCCCTCGCTCGTGCCCTGCATGCGTTTTCCCGCCGTGTCGGCATAGTCGGCGATCCGGTTCGGCGTCTGCTTCAGCGAGCGACCGGCCCAATCGGTGCGGAAGGGGCCGGGCTCGACGGCGACGACCTTGATGCCAAGCGGCGCCGCTTCGGCGGCCAGCGCGTCGGTGAAGCCTTCGACCGCGTGCTTGGTGGCGGCATAATATCCCGAACCCGGGAAACCGATGAAGCCGGCGACCGACGAAATGTTGAGGATGTGACCGCCACGCTGCTCGCGCATACCCGGCAGTACGACCCGCGTCAGTGCAAACAGGCCGAAGACATTGGCCTCGAACATATCGCGAATTTCGCTGTCGGCGCCCTCCTCGATCGCGGCTTGGTAGCCGTAGCCGGCGTTATTGACGAGGACGTCGACCCGACCGAAGCGCTCCTTTGCGGCCGTCACCGCAGCTGCGATTTCATCCAGCTTGGTCACGTCGAGAGAGACGGCCAGGGCGCGATCCTCCGCGCCGTCCACGAGATCGGCGACACGCGCCTTGTCGCGCGAGGTGACGACAGCCCGCCAGCCACGCTTGAGAACGGCTTCGGCGAGTTCGCGGCCGAAACCGGTCGAGCATCCCGAGATGAACCACACGGGCGTGGATTTTGTGGTCATGCTGTGCCTTCCAATATCGGGGAGAGCGCCACATGCAGCGCAGGGCGATGGGATCCGAAAGATAAGTCAGACAACCCATCGCACAAGGCGGACACTGCGGTCACAGGGCTGGACACGGCCAATCCGCACGCCACGGCTGACTCGGGGCAGCGCGAGGACCCATCTTGATGCCAGCGCCCGGGCGGGTATCTGCAGTCATCCCCGCCCCAATGGAGCCCACCGATGATCCAGACTCTCGTCCGCGACTATGGCCACATCCATCTGGGGATCGGCCTTCTCGGCAATTTCCTGTTCGTGGTCGGCTCGGTGCTGTTCTTCAAGACATTCGAGGCCTGGTACACGGTGGCGGTCTGGATGTTCGTTCTCGGATCGACCGGCATGTTTCTCGGCTCGGTCGGGCAATTGCTCAAGACGCTCTACGAGGCCGAAGAACGCCGGCGGCGCTGACAACGACCCGGCGCCGTGGATTTTCGCCCGACCGCCCCCTACTTGCACACCCCACGTCGCCGGTTCTTGGCATCCAGATGCAGATGGTCGGCATGCGCGCGGTTGTACCCGGGTCCGAGGACGGTGCCGAAATAGCGGCAGCCCGACTGCCGCACGCTTTTCTGAAAGCCCTTCTGCCGGAACGAGAAGAACCCCTTCTTCTCCACGTCGAAGGTGCTGCCGTCGGCGAATTTGAAGCCGCGCACGTCGAGGGCGTTACCGCTGGCGTGCTCGCTGATCGTGCGTGAGCCGGCGATGCGCGAACAGCGATAGGACGAGGCGTTGAGCACCGCCGTCGGCCGGGTCCATAGCCGCCAGCGTGCGGCTGGCTTGACCTCGTCCTCGACCCATTTTGAAATGCGCGCCGCCGCGGGGCAGTTCAACGTGGCCGCCGGCTGCATCCGCACGCCCTTGGCAATCTCCAGCACCTTGACCGGATAGGAGATGCCGCAGCCCGCGCCCTTTCCGACAGGCGCGACGTCGACGAATTTTACGCCCATTTGTCGCAATGCCTTGCGACACATCGCCTCCGACCGCGGCAAAGCGGTGTAGCCGCTCGGCGCCTCCTGTTCGAGGCGACCGCGTCCTGGCACTGTGTCAGGGCGTCGCGCGGGTCGCGGTTGGCCGCCCAGCGAGGCCACAACGCCCCGATGCGGCACCAGTTGCGGCGACAGCGCCTCGCGGGACGCGGTCTCCGGCGGCGGGATCGCACCCGGCGTGACGCGCTTGAGGCCTTGCCAGGGATCGTCGACGGAGTCGGCGGCGCCGAAGCGCGCGGGATCGGCGTCGACTTCGCTCGGCGCATCAAGCGGCGGCAGGGCGGCCGGATAGGTCAGGGCGGCAGGCGCCTGGCGCGTGGCGGGCACGAAGGATGCGTCATCCGTTGAGGCACGAGCCCGGCTTCGTCCCAGCAGATCGTCGAGGAGCGCTTTGTCATCTGCGGGCGCTGCCGCCGGAGCCGTCGCCGGCGACATCGGTTGCTGTGGCTGGGAAATCGGAATGTCTTGTCGACCGACACTGCCCACGCTCGGCGTGTAGCCCTCACCAGCCGCCGGCAGGCGGCCGCCCCAGACCATCGCGCCGCTGCCGCTCTGGGCCAATGCCCCCGAAGAAAGGCTCGCCGCCGTGAAACAAACGGCGGCGAGCGCAACTCTGCGCCATCCGCTTTTACGCAATACCATGCGATGGCCTTTCGTCTTCCGCGAAACTCGAGCGGGACGAGGAAAACCTATCGGCGTTTGGTAAGCGAAGAATGAACGGGACGCCGAAAAGCGTCGCTGCCGACAGGCGCGACGCTCAGCCCGCAGACATCTCCGGCGCGGCATCTTCGGTGGGACGCGAAGCGGCGGCTTGGGCTGGCGGAGATGCGGCGCCGGTGAACAACAGCGCCGCGGCCAGCCAGCCAGCGGCCGCCTTGCGGGACGACCGCCGGGGGGCTACCGCCGCCGATTCCGCGACAGCGTCCCGGGACTCCGAATTCTCATGGGCAATGCGGAGTTGCCATATGGGCGCGCCGGAAACGATCCGGCCGGCCGGGAAACCGGCGGCATACTGCAAATCGATCAGGGGGAGCGAGAAATCGATCAGGGGGAGCGAGTCGTTCTTCATGACCCGAGATTCGCGCACCGGCTCTGAACCGAGCATGAACGGATGCGCCGCAGGAAGCGCAACACGCTCGATAGTACGACGGCGCGACCGAGCAAACCCGCCAGCCTGCGTCCCGCCCGGTCACACAGTCGGCGAGTGTCCGCCCTCGAAAATCGGCGGGCCGGCCGCGACTTTCGTGAAACTCGCGCGCCCGAGCCACCGCTAGCGTATCCTCGCAGAAGCGAGCGGCATTCGGCGACGAGGCAACGACGATCGGCTGATTCTTTCGGTTGACAGCTACGGAAACTTGCGGTTGTATCAAGTTGATACACTTCCGTTGACGCAATAGCCCATCCTGTCTTTTGTCGAGCCATGAATGAAAAAATCAGTTTATATCCGTAAGCTTTGATTTAATACTTCCCTTGCGCAATATCAAAATATCGGGAGGCGTAAACAATGCGTATGTTTCTGATTTCCGTTGCCGCTGCGGTCAGCACGTTGGCGTTGTCAGCTGCCGCTGACGCGAAGACGTTCACGCGGAAGATCGTTGAAAACAACGACAAGTGCTATTTGGTCGAGTATATTCCCTCGACCTACATATTCAACACCAAGGGCAAGAAAGTGAGCGGCGAAAGCCGTAGCTGGGTCGGAAACATCGCCGATGGTGCAGTGATCATCAAGCGACGCAATCCGGCCGTCTACATCCAGACTCGCAAATTGCTCGAGCAGGACCACTACACGCTCGTCGCGCAGGGTTGCTGACGTTTCGGAGAGGGAGCCCCTGGGCCTCCTCTCCCCCTTTCCTTTCGCGCGCATCGGTTGGAGATGAATGATGGCCATCGGGCTGCTGACTCTCATGGCGGGACTGGCGATACCCTTCGCATCCCCGGATATCGATGCCGCTCCGCTGCCCATAACCGCCGACCTGAGCATTGCCTTCGAGTTCGTAGAGAAGGCAACCGGCTACGATCTCAACGCCCTCATCCGCGACCGGCTGAGCGAGGAAGTCAGTACGGTCCCGCTCGACAGTTGCGCCACGATCGATATTGGCATCGGCGGTGAAACCCTCTTCGGCGAGCCGGTGGCATGCGACGATGAACGCTATGTTTTCGATCTGGTGGGTCGCCACGTCATCGTCAGCGGCGTCAAACGCGATCATCCGCTCAGGGATGTCGAGCCCGGATATGTCATCCTGAACGGCGTGCCGCTGCTCGTTGAAGATGAGGAGCGCGTCATCGATCCCGCCCCCTCGCCGACTTGGCAATTTCCCTGATCCCGAACCGAAGGCTTTCGTTTTCCCTCTTCAATCCGTTTAAGATCGGCAGGTGTGCGATGATGAGAACGCTACTCAATCCGGCGGGATCTTTGGAAAAACGGATTAAACCAACCTGCGGCAATAGCGGTGTCTCGCACGGGCGTTCCTATAGGACGGCACTGTTGTTGGCCGCCCTTGTCCCGCTCCTCGCCGCATGCCAGTTCGACAGGCCGGGCGCCCGGGCAGCTCGGACGTTGACGAACGAGCGTATAGCGGCGGCGCCGATGCGGTCGTCCACGCCCTTCGGCTACGCCGTACGAACCGCCTCGCCGCGACCGGCGACCATTCTCAGCCTGCACTTCGAGTTGGTGGAGCAGGCGCAAGGCTACGACCTTAACGCGGTTGTCCTCGACCGCTCGACGGGCTCGCTGCACACCGCGAAGATCCGGCGCTGCAAAACCATCGACCTCGACTCCTTCGACGCCAGCAGCCGGAGCCTTTTCGCCACGCCGGTGCTCTGCGACGGCCGCTCCTATTCCTTCGATACACTCGGCGAGCGCGTCGCTGTCGTCGGTCCGCGCCGCAATTATATCCTGCGGGGCCTGCCAGCCGGCCATGTCGTGCTCAACGGTGTGCCGCTACTGATCGAACCGCGCGGACATCGCCATCCGGCCCCCGGCCTGCGGGACCGGTCGAGCCGACAGATTCCCTTCACCATCCAGTAATACCAACCTGCGGTGATAGGGACCTCTTACGGCGCCGAGCGGGCTTGTCCGGCCAGGAGCGCCGCATCGCGCGTCGCCCCGCTCCCTGCCATGAATCGGCGATCGTCCCGGTCGAATGGAATTTTATCACCGCAGGTTGGTAGTCAGTAGCCGCCTGGGGTTTTCCGATTACCGTCGTCGCATCCCGCATGACGATGAACAACCGGAGATCGGGGCGAGACCGCATTCGTAGCCGGCGCTCGTCCTCCGTCTCTCGCCGGCTCGACCTTTACCGACCCCAGTCATCTCTGCCGGATCGGTCGAACAGGGGCCGCCCCCCGATCCGCTCAGGCGGGTCACGCTTGCACGCGGCCCCTTGCCTCGTCTGCATTCGCCAAATGCACTTCGGATGGGGCTTCGCCTCCGCCATGACTTATTTAGCGTTAAAGCGGCGCATCGAATTGTCTTCTCTCGCGAATCTCAGTAGTAACCACCCGATCGAAAAAGCCTGATTCAATACGGGCTATCGTTTGAATATTTGCAATTCTTTTTCTCCTTTCGACGTTAGCTCTACGTAACATAAATTGGATTGATGCGATCTCAGATCGAGTTCCCCATGCTTTACCGCCCCGCTATTAGTCTTTTGCTTGTGCTGACGCTGACAGGGTGCGCCGCCGTCCCAACGCGGTGCTACGTCACCCTCTCGGCCGCGGGCCAGCCGAGCGCGGAGGCCTGCGAGAGCGGATCGCATCTGCGTGTCCGGCCAATCACCCCCGAGAACGCGGCCTACTACGCGCCACCCTACGTCCTCGCGGCACTGGCGAACGAGGGGTATCTGTCCATGTCCACGACCGACTCCGGGGACGAGCTACCGACTGTGAGGCAGTCGGAGGCCCCCGTCTTCTCCGTCGATGATCAAATCGTCTACGACCACGCCGTCGGCGACCGCCTGCCGATCTTCTCGCTCGCCATCCCCGCTCTGTCGCTGTCGATCGAGCTCAGCCTGCCGCGCAACGAGGCCGCATCGCAGGCGCAATCCTGGACCGACCAATCAGGACCTCCGTTGCCGAAAGGCTGACACGTCTGTCTATCGGCGCGATCCGGCGGCACCGCCTTCGCACGCTGTCGGCCGATCCATCGCGTCGCCCGCTTTCAACTCGCCGTCTTGGTCTCTATATGTTCCGCCATGGCTTCCCGACCCAAACCGACCCGCCCGCGCCCGCCCGCTAACACCGCTGACGAGCCGCCCTTCGATCCCAGCGCGCCGGCCCGGCGCGGATCGTTGCAGGATTTCGCCGACGCCGCCGAACCCACTCGGCCGGCCGGTTTCGAGGAAGCGCCGCAGGCGTCCTTCGACGGTGTGCCCGCCGGTCCGCTCTCGGGCTGGGCCGACGAGATCGCGCAAGCAGCCACCGTCGACGCCGAGCGCAAGGCGGACGCCGAGCCGAAGGGCAAGGTTACCAAGGCGAAGACCCCCAAGTCCGCCGGAGCGAAATCGGAAAAACCCCAAAAGACCTCCCGCGGCACCTCGATGGGCGCGACACGCGATCCCAAGCAGCGCGCCGCCGCCGGGCTCAATCCCGTCGCCGGCCTCGACGTCTCGCTGGAGGATGCCGGCTCGCTGCCCGAGGGCGGCGTCACCGCCACCGTCGACGCGCTGACCAAGCTGATCTCCGAGGGCAACCCGCTGCTCAAGAACGGTGAGATCTGGGTGCCGCACCGCCCGGCCCGGCCGGACAAGTCCGAGGGCGGCGTGCCGTTCCGCATCGCCTCGGATTACGTGCCGAAGGGCGACCAGCCGACCGCGATCGCCGATCTCGTTTCCGGCATTTCCGATCACGACCAGACCCAGGTGCTGCTCGGCGTCACCGGCTCCGGCAAGACCTTTACCGTCGCCAACGTCATCGAGAAGACCCAGCGCCCGGCGCTGGTGCTCGCCCCCAACAAGACCCTGGCGGCGCAGCTCTACGGCGAGTTCAAGAATTTCTTTCCCGACAACGCCGTGGAGTATTTCGTCTCCTATTACGACTACTACCAGCCCGAGGCCTACGTGCCGCGCTCGGACACCTATATCGAGAAGGAATCCTCGATCAACGAGCAGATCGACCGGATGCGCCACGCCGCAACCCGCGCGCTGCTCGAGCGCGACGACGTCATCATCGTCGCCTCGGTCTCCTGCATCTACGGTATCGGCTCGGTCGAGACCTATACGGCGATGACCTTCCAGATGGCGATCGGCGACCGGCTCGACCAGCGCCAGCTTCTCGCCGACCTCGTCGCCCAGCAATACAAGCGCCGCGACATGGACTTTCAACGCGGCAGCTTCCGGGTTAGGGGCGACACCATCGAGATCTTCCCCGCCCATCTGGAGGATCGCGCCTGGCGCATTTCGCTGTTCGGCGACGAGATCGAGACGATCCAGGAGTTCGACCCGCTCACCGGCCAGAAGACCGACGACCTGAAATCCGTCAAGATCTACGCCAACTCCCATTATGTCACGCCGCGTCCGACCCTCAACCAGGCCGTGAAATCGATCAAGCAGGAGCTGAAACACCGGCTGGTGGAGCTGGAAAAGGCCGGTCGCCTCCTGGAAGCCCAGCGGCTGGAACAGCGCACCCGCTTCGACATCGAGATGATCGAGGCCACCGGCTCCTGTCCCGGCATCGAGAACTATTCGCGCTATCTCACCGGCCGCCAGCCCGGCCACCCGCCGCCGACCCTGTTCGAATATCTGCCCGACAACGCCCTGGTCTTCATCGACGAATCCCACGTCACCGTGCCGCAGATCGGCGCCATGTATCGCGGCGATTTCCGCCGCAAGGCGACGCTGGCCGAATACGGCTTTCGGCTGCCGTCCTGCATGGACAATCGGCCGCTCCGCTTCGAGGAGTGGAACGCCATGCGGCCGCAGACCGTCGCGGTCTCGGCCACCCCCTCCTCCTGGGAGATGGAGGAGGCCGGGGGCGTCTTCGCCGAGCAGGTGATCCGCCCCACCGGGCTGATCGACCCGCCGGTGGAGATCCGCCCGGCCCGCTCCCAGGTCGACGATCTCATCGGCGAAATCCGCGAGGTGGTCGCCAAGGGCTACCGGGTGCTGTGCACCGTGCTGACCAAGCGCATGGCCGAGGACCTCACCGAATATCTGCACGAGCAGGGCATTCGCGTGCGCTACATGCATTCCGACATCGACACGCTGGAGCGCATCGAGATCATCCGCGACTTGCGCCTCGGCGCCTTCGACGTCTTGGTCGGCATCAATTTGCTGCGCGAGGGCCTCGACATTCCCGAATGCGGGCTGGTCGCCATTCTCGACGCCGACAAGGAAGGCTTCCTGCGCTCCGAAACCTCGCTGATCCAGACCATCGGCCGCGCCGCCCGCAATATCGACGGCAAGGTGATCCTCTATGCCGACCGCGTCACCGGCTCGATGGAGCGGGCGATGGCCGAGACCAGCCGCCGCCGCGAGAAGCAGGAGGCCTACAACACCGAGCACGGAATCACGCCGGAATCGGTGAAGGCGCATATCGCCGACATTCTCGATTCCTATTACGAAAAGGACCATGTCCGCGTCGATGTCGGCCCCGGCGCCAAGGAAGGCGCCCTCGTCGGCAACAACCTCAAATCCCATCTCCAGCATCTGGAAAAGCAGATGCGCGACGCCGCCGCCGATCTCGACTTCGAAACCGCCGCGCGCCTCCGCGACGAGATCAAGCGGCTGCAGGCCAAGGAGCTGGAATTCGGACCCGATATGGGCCGTGGCGGCCTGCCGGGCGAAGGCGCTGATACAGAAGCTGCTTCGTCTCCCCAGGGGAGAGAAGGTGCCCCGAAGGGGCGGATGAGGGGCGGCAAACGCGACGGCTCAGACCTGGCCGACGCCGACGACACCCTCGCCGCCGCCGCCGCGATGGAGGAGGACTCGATCTCCCCCGTCACCGGCCGCTCCAAGCATGGCCGCAAGACCAAGCGCGACCGCGCCCCCGCCGGCGGCGAACGGTTTGGTCCGCGCGGCGAACCGCTGAAACCACGCGGTCAGGGTTCCGACCGCCGCCCGGCGCCGCTGGCGCGAAAGGGTTCAGAAAAGAACGCCGAGCCCGAAGTCGGCGCGGCGCCTTCTTCGCCCCCGGGGGGAGAAGGTGCCCCGGAGGGGCGGATGAGGGGGCCCGGCGAAGCCGGTTCCTACTTCCAGAAACCCTCGCTGGACGACATGGGCCCCGGCACCGACACGCCGACACCCGATCGGCCGGAGCGCCGTGGCGAAGGCTACTTTCGCAAGAACAGCCTCGACGAAATGACCGTCGGCCGCACCGAAAAGCCGGCCGGCAAAACACCGCCGACGAAGCCGAAGCCGGACGTGACGGGCGCGGCCCCCTCCGACGACTCCCCTGCCCCGATCCGGCGCGAGCGCATCGGCCGCGGCTCCTACGAGGACCCGGCCGACGAGAAACGCCGCAAGCGCCGGCCCGGCAAGACCGGCCGACCGGGGCAGTAGGGAGCGAACAGCGCGTCGTTGGGCTTCGGATAACCGTTTCTTCGTCATCCCGGCCTTGGGCCGGGATCCACTCCATCCCGTTCGAACCGCCAATCCGTCACCGAACGGGATGGGGATAAAAGTTGCGGCATGGATCCCGGCTCAAGGCCGGGATGACGAAGCGGGGAAGTGCGCCCACCACCCACCCACGCCAGCGGTAGAAAAACCGCGACACCGCGCCTATTCTCAGACCGAACTGGTATGGGAGCGATCATGACCCGACTTGAACAGATCGAACAGGACGTCGCCGGCCTGTCTCCCGACGAGTTGGCCCGGTTTCGCGATTGGTTCGAGGCCTACGCCGCCGAGCGCTTCGATGCGGCGCTCGCAGCCGATGCCGAGGCTGGCCGGCTCGACGCCCTGGCCGACGCCGCGTTGGAGGATTTCCGCGCCGGCCGGTCGCGCCGCCTTTGATCCATCACGCGACGCCGGCCTTCTGGAATGCCTATGACGGCCTGCCGCGGGCCAGGCGTGCCTTGGCGGACCGCAACTTCGCGCTTCTCAAGCGAGACGCGCGGCATCCGTCACTGCATTTCAAGCCCGTCGACCGGTTTTGGTCGGCGCGGGTCGGCCTGCGCTACCGCGCCTTGGCGGTCATCGAGGGCGACGCCTGCATCTGGTTCTGGATCGGCAGCCACGCGGATTAGGACCGCCTGTTCCGGCGATGATCGTCAGCCGCACCGAAAAGCCGGCCGGCAAGACGTTGCCGCAAAAACCGGCACCGGACGCGAATGGCGCGGCCGATTCTTTCCGCCTTGGGGGAGAAGGGTCCGAAGGACGGGCGAGACAAGCTGCTCGCCCGGAAACTCGGAGGGACGGATGAAGGGGACCGAGCGTAACGAGGCCCCCGCCTGCGTCGCGAGTGCGCTTCGGCCGCTACCCCCGTCAGTGGAGGAGAGCTTTAGCAGCGGAGTAAACGCTTGCGCCTCTCCGGGAACGGATTAGACCAAATATTGGAGATCCGTAATTGGATCAGGCTTCCTCGATCGAGATTTGCTTAAAGACTTCGGCGATAGGAGCGGGGCAGAAAATCGGGTAGTCATGGAGCACAGAACTGACAACCTCTGCCGTTAATTTACCTCTTCCATGATATTTTCTTAGAGGCCGTTTCGAAACCCTGCCAAGACCAGCCTCCATGGTTCACCCGGGACGCCCAAACCCGCGGAAATCGGGTATCATGTCATTGCGGAGCGACCATCCGAGGGGCCTTTGAACCCGCCGCAGTGAGTTTCGAAACGGACTCTTAGCGCCGGAAAGGCAGCAACCAGAAGCTCTTCAACTTTATGTCCCCTCAATTTTTGGTGGGCGGCACGAATTTCTAGCGTGATCCCGCCCTGATAATGGCTTGGCGATAATCCTGCCGGTGCGTCGACCGGATACGGAATCGCGTCTTGTATAGCGTTAGCTAGTTTCTGCAGCGCACATGTATCGAGTTCTCCCAATCCCGCGAAAGTGACGGTCACCCCCTGCGGAGCGTTTCGATCGCGGATTAGCAGAGCGCAGACTAGGAGAGGGTCCAACAACAAATTGTCCAGCGCATAATGCGTGCCCTCAGCCACGACTTTCACTCGTCCCTGAACGGAATTCTTGCCGTCCCAATCCACAATTCCGTAAACGGACAAGTTTCCGCTGCGAGCGAGATCCGCAACCAATTTCTTGACGACTGCGCACCCTCCGTGCCAATGACGATGAGACATCGACCACCCGGGAATTTACCCTTGAGGGCGCAGGTAACGTATCGACATGGTAATGCCCC
>NZ_JAZHLJ010000139.1:0-4978 GCF_036549495.1 Aurantimonas sp. C2-5-R2 | reverse complement strand
TCTGGGGCATTACCATGTCGATACGTTACCTGCGCCCTCAAGGGTAAATTCCCGGGTGGTCGATGTCTCATCGTCATTGGCACGGAGGGGGCGGCGCATTTGCATGGACGCGTCCATCCCGGGCTCGAAAAAGCAATAGGTGCCACGCCCCTCGGCCTTCGCACGGTAAAGCGCCATGTCGGAGCTGCGCAATATCTGGTCGGATGACCCGCCATCGCTCGGTGCCATGGCGACCCCGACGCTGACGCCGATATCGACCGGGTGGCCATCGACGTCATAGGGCTCACCAAGGCGGCTAACGATGCGGCGCGCAAGCGAACTGGCCAGCTTGGGCGTCGCTCCCGGCATCAGGACGGCGAACTCATCGCCCCCTAGTCGCGCAACCGTGCCGGTTTCCCGTGCGGACGAGCGAAGTCGCTCCGCCACCATTATGAGCAAAGCATCGCCTATCGGGTGACCGTGCGTATCATTCACCGCCTTGAAATAATCCAGATCGAGGCAAAGCATGGCCATCTCATTGCCCTCGCGTGCCGCGCAGGCCAATCCATCGTTGAGTCGCTCCCGAAAGAGCGCCCGATTGGCGAGATCGGTGAGCGGGTCATGGCGGGCCATGTGCGCGATCTTTGCCTCGGCGGTTTTTCGGTCGGTTATGTCCTCATGCGTCGCGAGCCAGCCTCCGTCGGGCATTGGCTCCACCACGATGGAAAAAACCCGTCCGTCCCGCAATTCCAGGAGATCGTATCTGCGCTCGCGACTTTTCGCCAATTCGAGGCGCTGTTCGATGTGCTCCTCAGGGTCCATATCCGGAAGGATGCCGGCTGCCATTCTGTGGTCCAGCATCTCACGAAGCGTGGTGCCAGGCTTCGTCAATTCCGGCGTCAGGCCATACATCTTTGTGTAGGGCGTGTTGCAGACGACGAGGCGCTCGTCGCCATCGAACATACACAGGCCGGGAGACATATTATTGAGCGCGGCATCGAACTGAAGGTTCTGGCGTTCGAGCCGAGCATTGGTTTCGCGGACCTCTTCAAGCGCTCCCGCAAGGTCCTGCTGGGCGGCACGCTCTGCGGTGATATCCGTGCCAACGCCCAGATAACCGGCAAACGTGTCGCCGTCATCAAACCGAGGCCGGCCGCTGATCTTGAACCAACGCGAATTACCGTCGCCATGCTTAAAGGGATAGACGAAATCTCGAAACGGACGATGTGCGTCGAGATCGGCGAAATGTTCCCGCCAATGGTCCACATCATCGAAGTTGGCTGATATTTCGAGGCGGGTCCGGCCGATCAGCGCAGTCGGCGCCACGCCGGTCACCTGCTCGAACGGCCCAGAGAAATAGGAGAACCGCAGGTTCGCGTCCATTTCCCCAAACCAGTCCGACGCAATCTGAGCGAAATCTTCAAGCGAACGCATGACCATCGTACTCTAGCAAATCTATCGGTAAGGTATTATTATTGTTGGGTGTTAAGAAGTTATAAAATAATGCAGGCATGAGCGACAAGTTCTCTCCAGCGTCATGCTGATTGCAGGCGGGTCTATTCCGGTACGCAAAACTGAATTCCCGCTGGGTTCAATATTTGAACCGCGGTCGACGTGTGTCGTCTATTGACGAAGCGTAATAATGACATAAACTTCGGCCGCTTCCCCGAGGTGGGCAGTCCTGGAGGGAAGAAACGGCGCGGTATCGACGCCTCCGGCGTTGGTGCCGCGCAAATTCCTGGCTTGCCCAATGCGCAACCGCGCCATCCGCGTCGCCGGGTCCGGCTGGTGTCGATAATCGTTCTCCCGCTCTATTGACGCTGCTCGCGCCGATAGTCAGTTTCCCGAGGCTCGGGTCCGAGCGGTGGATCTCGGGCGGAGGGCAGACACGGCGGACCCGAGCAGCCGGCGGATCATGACCGCGCGAAGTGGTCGGGCGCGGACGGCGCAATCATTGTGTTGGCGCGGGGCCGAACTCAATCTCATTCGAGCCGAATCGCCTGCATTTCAGGGGGAATTCGCACCGGGCCTAGACGGGCGTCGAGGCCGAAGAGGATCGGCCAGCTTATGGGCATGGACGGAGAGCTGACGGGCGCGCGGGGGTTAGTTAATCTGGAGCCTCCGCCCGGAAATACCGGGCAGAGGCACTCTGCGAGGAAATGGCCAAGTGGCACAACTCAGCCCTGAATGGCCCGCGCCTCCTCCACTGCCGTTAGGCAGGCGGCTTCATTCCCCTGCTCCAAGGCGCTCCGCGCCTTTTCAAGCGCGGCCGTGAAAGCAGGATCGCTTGAAGCCGTGGCGCGGGCTTGCGTGCCGGTCGCAGCGGCGGCCGCCGTGTCCTCGCCTTCCTGTTGCGCCTTAACGTCCTGGGCGGACATGGCGACATCCGTATCAGCTGTGCCGGCCGCATCCTGTAGCGGCATCGTCGAGCCGTCCTTGACGATTTGTCCGCCGTCAGTCGCGGCGGTTTCGGTGCCTGTATCGGCCGTTGTCGTTCCGTTGACGCTGGCGTCGGCTCCAACTGCGGGCATCGTGTTCCTCGGGTCGGACGTGTCTGTTCCCAAGGTCGACGTGGCTGCAGCATCAGTTGATGAAGACGAAGCGGCGCTATCGCCGGAGATTCCTGACGGCGCGTTGCTACTTGCGTTTGAATCGGCTGCGGCCGGGGGAGTCGCGGGTACACTTGAGCCCCCCGTCGTGGACGTCTTGGTGTCCAACGTGGATGTCGACTTGCCAGACTCGACAGAGGCAGCCAGATCGCCATTGGCGTCTGAGGACGTCCCTTGGGCGGTCGCGGAACCTGCCGTCATATCACTCGGTGCGGGGACGGCATCCGATGTGGCAGAGGACGCCGCGCCGCCTTCCGCTGCCCCAGCCGTTTCCGGCTTATCGGTCTCGAGCGGCGCGATCGTGCCGTCCTTGCTGATGCCGCCAGAATCGGCGGCCGAAACCTCGGCTCCGCCACTGGTGGTGATCTCGCCCGAGTCGGTAAAGGTTGTCGTGGTGCCTTCCGCGACGCCGGTGCCACCTGCGGCCTCATCGCCGCTTGCATCTGCCGTTCCGCTCATCGCGGCGGACCCTGCGGCCGCCCCGGTGAGAGCGGCCATTTCCTCAGCGCAATCGGCCAAGGCTGAACCCGCGCTGAGCGTGACGAACGCGCAACTGGCGAGCAGGAGTGGAGAATGTTTCATCCCGAATATCCTTGTCGTTGATGTATCGCGATAAAACGGCTGACGCTGCCAAAGCGTTCCGACTATCAGGCCCGTCAATCTGATGCCCACAGTTCACCTCAAGCACATGATTGGATGATCTGGATCAGGTCGGAATTTTCAGCGCCGGGCTATCGGTTTGGTCGTCATCACGACAAGCTCGGGGAGAAAAGGAAAAGTGAGAACTCACACACGTATTGCCTTGCTGATTTACGGCATGGTCAACGCCGTTTTATTTGGGGTCGGCGCGATCACCGTGCTTTCGTTTCCTGCCCTGCTATGGCCAGGATCACACGCCCAACTGGGATGATCCCGCATATGGCCGCAGGGTCGACGAGTACTACGGAATCGGGGGGCTGTAGTTCGATTGGGAGACGTGATGCCCCACCACATCCCGCTGGTGGGACAGGACGGGCGAGGCCTTGGGCGATGCCGCGGCCTCGTCCGGTGTTTGTTCGCTACGATGGTTGCGGGGATCCACGCGGCAAGCGCACCAATCTTCTCCTCACAAGTCTCATTTGCAAACGACACATCTGGCCGTGGAGATCGATCGCAGGAGCATGCTGAAACGGTCAGGTTTCTGGCCTGNGGCAAGCGCACCAATCTTCTCCTCACAAGTCTCATTTGCAAACGACACATCTGGCCGTGGAGATCGATCGCAGGAGCATGCTGAAACGGTCAGGTTTCTGGCCTGCCCCAACCGAGTGGTCCGGGGCAAATCTTAGTGCATGACAGGCCTTGGCGCCAAGGCTGGCGTGGCCGGTGAAGCCGGGCCGGATGGCGAAGCCGGCCATTGCACGACCTTGGGTGCCGGCGGACGGTAACCCAGCGATGAGTGCGGGCGTGCGGTATTGTAATGGCGCCGCCAGCTTTCGATCACCACCTTGGCCTCGGCCAGCGAGTAGAAAATCTCGCCGTTCAGGAGTTCGTCTCGAAGTCGGGCGTTGAAGCTCTCGCAATAGCCGTTCTCCCAGGGGCTGCCAGGCTCGATGAACGCCGTCTTGGCGCCGACGGCGAGGATCCATTCGCGCACTGCCTTGGCTATAAATTCCGGCCCGTTGTCCGACCGGATGTGGGTTGGCACGCCGCGCAGGATGAACAGGTCGGTCAGAGCGTCGATGACGCTGATCGAATTCAGCTTGCGGTCGATCCGGATCGCCAGGCATTCCCGGGTGAACTCGTCGATGATGTTGAGCATGCGGAATTTCCGTCCATCATGGGTTCGGGCCTCGACGAAGTCGTAGGACCAGACATGGTCGCGATACTCCGGCCGAAGACGGATGCAGGATCCGTCGTTCAGCCAGAGCCGACCCTTCTTCGGCTGCTTTTGCGGCACTTTCAGCCCCTCCCGTCGCCAGATGCGTTCGACCCGTTTGACGTTCACCGTTCATCCGGCGTCCTGCAGCAGCGCCGTGATCCGGCGATACCCATAGCGGCCATATTGGGTGGCGAGCGCGATGATATCGGCGGTCAATTCCGCCTCATCTAATCTGCCGGTCGGCATCTTGCGCTGCGTCGAGCGATGCTGCCCGAGCACACGGCAAGCAAACCGTTCGGACACATTGAACGTTGCCATGACGTGGTCGATACAGCGCCGGCGGCGGGCGGGGCTTAGAAGTTTCCCGAGGCAGCCTCTCGAAGGATCAGCTTCTCCAGGGTCAAATCCGAGACCGCCTTGCGAAGTCGCTCGTTCTCCTTCGAGCTATGGCTGAAAATGGGTGATGGGGCCTGAGAAGGCGGCGTATCGTGGCGGGTTCTGAAGCCTGCCAGAACCTCCCGAAGGAGCGATA
>NZ_JAZHLJ010000138.1:0-5132 GCF_036549495.1 Aurantimonas sp. C2-5-R2 | reverse complement strand
TTCCGCATCCGAGCAGCGGGCCCGCGGACGAACCATCCTCATGGAAGTTGGCGGTCCGCTGGTGGGCCGTAAACGGGATCGTGCCGACACGGGATCCGGACGGAAAATACGCCTGCAATACTCTCGTCAGCCCCCAAGGAGTTCGGGACGTTGACCGTCCATTCCCGAAAGACAGTGCATGAACGCGATTGATGAAAAGCTGCAACCGATCCTGAGCACGGTCTTGCACCGCAACGCCGGCGAACAGGAGTTCCATCAGGCCGTCCACGAGGTGTTGGAAAGTCTCGGCCGCGTCATCTCGAAACATCCCGAATATGCTGACGAGGCGCTGATCGAACGGATTTGTGAACCCGAGCGCCAGATCATCTTCCGCGTGCCGTGGATCGACGACCGAGGCGAGGTGCAGATCAATCGCGGGTTCCGGGTGCAGTTCAATTCCGCCCTGGGACCTTACAAGGGAGGCTTGCGGTTTCACCCCTCGGTCAACACCGGGATCATCAAGTTTCTCGGATTCGAACAGACCTTCAAGAATGCCTTGACTGGCCTGCCGATCGGCGGCGGGAAAGGCGGGTCCGATTTCAATCCCAGGGGTCGCTCGAACCGGGAAATCATGCGCTTCTGCCAGTCCTTCATGATCGAACTGCACCGACATATCGGCGAATACATCGACGTTCCGGCGGGCGATATCGGCGTCGGCGGACGCGAGATCGGCTACATGTTCGGAATGTACAAGCGCTTGACCAATCGCTACGAGGCAGGGGTGCTTACCGGCAAGGGGCTGTCCTATGGTGGTTCACGCGCCCGCACCGAAGCGACCGGATTCGGCAGTGCCTATTTCGTGCAGCGGATGCTGGGCACCCGCGACACCAGCTTCGACGGCAAACGCTGCGTGGTGTCGGGCTCCGGAAATGTTGCGATCTATGCGATGGAAAAGATCCTGTCCTTCGGCGGTACCGTGGTGGCCTGTTCCGATTCCGACGGCTACGTCGTGGACGAGGCCGGCATCGACCTCGATTTGATGAAGGAGATCAAGGAGGTCCGTCGCGACCGGATTTCCGAGTATGCGCGCCTCAAGGGCACAGGAACTCACTACATCAAGAGCGGTTCGATCTGGGACGTTCCCTGCGACGTAGCTATGCCATCGGCCACCCAGAACGAACTGACTGGCACCGATGCCGCGACATTGGTCGAGAATGGGGTGGTTGCCATTGGCGAAGGCGCCAACATGCCCTGCACGCCTGAGGCGATACACATTTTCCAAAAGGCCGGGGTGCTCTTTGCGCCCGGCAAGGCGGCTAATGCGGGCGGGGTCGCCACCTCTGCGCTTGAAATGCAGCAGAACGCCAGTCGCGACAGCTGGTCTTTCGAGAAGACTGAGGAACGGCTGGCCACGATCATGCAAAACATCCACGATGCATGCGCCGAGACCGCAGAGGAGTACGGAGCGCCGGGCAACTATGTCTTGGGCGCGAACATAACCGGTTTCGTCCGCGTGGCTGAGGCCATGCGCGCCATGGGTGTGATTTGACCAACACCGCCTCGCATATGTCAAGCTGGTCGGACTTGAGGATTGGTGCCCGGAGAAGGTCCATACCAGTCTTTTTCCCTTCTTCACTCGCCCTTGAGAAATGTTGTTCCTGTACTGGTACTCGATACGCTCTCGCGCTCCGCAATCCAGGTAACCAACGATCTGGTCATGGCGACGATGAGAATGAAGGTAGGCGGCATCAGCACAAACGGAACCCAATCCAGCTCAGGCGTCGGCGACCGTAGCAGCAGGGTCGGGACATCGCAGGCGGCGGCGATCAGCCAGACCAGGAGGAGAATGGAGATCAGGGAATAGACGGCAAGATACGTCCCGCGTCCGAGTGCGCGGATGGCGAAGTCGCACAGAGGCGGTGCCGTCTGCACGAGATGGGCGGTCATGAATAGGCAAGGGCGAGCCGAACCATGGCTGGACAGGCCGAAAGGAAGATGGAGTGCGGATTCGGTTCAAACCAGCCGGGTACCCGATTGGATGCCGGCCACCATTCCGGAGAGAGAACGATGAAACAGCAGACGAAACCCTTCACCGTTGCCGTGAAGCGGCGCAAATTCGCATCGGCGGGAAAGTCGATCTGGTCCGATGGCCAGCTCGCCGCGATCGCCGAACAGCTTCGCGAGCCAGCCGGTGTCGGCGCGGAGCCCGTTCGCGCGAAGATCGCCGCCGACGCCGGCCGGCCGGCCGAGCCGACCGCTGGTTCCGCGCTCGCCGGGACCGCCGCCACGCCCGAAGACCTCGTGGACAAGCCGCTGCGTAACAAGCCGGGCCGATGGCTGTCCGGACGGCGGCGCGAGGCGGCCGGCGGTCTGCGGCTGGGCGAACGCTGGAAGCGGCATTTGTCTCGCTGGTCGCGCTGATCCGTTCCGCCCGCGGCGCCAGGTTGCGGCGCCCCTCTTTACATCGCGCCGAAGCAGGTTACCTCCGACCACACCGGACAGGGAGGCGAACGGGATCGGCCCGATGGACCTGAAGGCGAAACAGGAGGCGGCGCGGGACGAGCGGAAGTCCAAGGGCGTCCTCAGCGAACACCCGGAGGATCTGCTCTACGGCACCGGCTGGCGCGCGCTCTGGGCGGTCTTTCGCGAGGCGGTGCTGCGGCTTTGGAGCGACGACGCCATGGGCCTGGCCGGCAACGTGGCGTTCCGGACTGTCATGGCGGTCTTTCCCTTCCTCATTTTCGCCAGTTCCCTCACCGCCTTCATCGGCGACCGGGACATGGCCGACGGCCTCATCTCGTTCCTCATCGCCATCGTGCCACCGGCGCTGATCGAGCCGCTGGTCTCCGAGGTCCGAAACATTCTGACCGTCCAGCGGGGCGGCGTGCTGAGCGCGGGTGTCCTGCTGACGCTCTGGTTCGCGGTGGGTGGCATCGACGGCGTGCGCGTCGGTCTCAACCGCGCCTACGGGATACGCGAACACCGGTCGACCATCGTCCTCTACGCGCTGCAGGCGCTGACGGTCGTCCTGACGGGGCTTGTCCTCGTCCTGGTTGGCTATCTTCTCGTGCTCGCGCCGCGGGCCGGATCTTTCCTGCACCGGCTGCTACCGGGCTTCGACCCAACGTCGGTGACCAGCGGCGCCATCCGCTATCCGGCGACCGCCGCGATCCTGGTCACGGCGCTGTTCGTGGCGCACATCTTCCTGCCGGCCCGCCGAACGCGCTTTTCGAGCATCTATCCGGGCGTGCTCTTCACCGTCGGCGCGTGGATCGTCCTCAGCGCGGTCTTCTCGCTCTACCTGACGCGGTTCGCGAACTACGCCAGCTACTATGCCGGGCTCGCGGGGATCATGGCAGCGCTGTACTTCCTCTANCGTGGATCGTCCTCAGCGCGGTCTTCTCGCTCTACCTGACGCGGTTCGCGAACTACGCCAGCTACTATGCCGGGCTCGCGGGGATCATGGCAGCGCTGTACTTCCTCTATTTCGGCGCGCTGGTACTGATCTTCGGTGGCGAACTCAACCGCGCCATCCGGATCCGGCGGCTGGCGCGCGCCGTGCGGCGCCAGCCGCGCTCAGAAAGTCGCGCCAAGTCGAACGCCCGGTCGGGAATGGCGCCGAGCGGCGGCGAACGTCGAACGGAGAGCTGATCGGCCGCCGCCGCCGCGGACCACAAATTGGCCAAGCAGCCGAAACCAGGCTTTGTTGTGATGGAGTCCTCGTAACTACATTTCCACCGAACCGACAGGATGAACAGGAAGCCATGGTGAAGCGGGAATGGAGATGGGTTCGAGACAGGTCTCTTGCCGATGAGGAAAAGGCGACCGTGGCGGCCGCCTGCGATGATTTCATTGCCCGAGTGCTCAAACCTCGCTTCCTGCCGGAGCTCCGCTCGACAGAGTTCAATTATCCGGTGGATATCTTCGGAAAATGGCGGGGAAGCAAATACAGCTTCATCACGCGTTACCGCTCGGGCTTTCCCGAAAATTCCGGACAGGAGTTCGATTCAGCCTTCACCCGGCTCGACCATGATGAAGATGGCCTTGACGCAATCCGCTTCGACGTGATGTGGCACAGACATAACGGAGAGTGGCGGCGCCTTCATTCAGCCGTAACGCTCGAAGAGGCTTTGGCGCTCATCGAAACCAACCCGTTACTTCAGCCGATTGCGTGATGTCCGAGGTTCGATGCCCTTTGACGTCGATGCGCTGCGCGCCGTTGCCGGCAAGAAAGTTTTTGCGCGCGGACGGGCCTATCAAATGGGCGGCCAGGTGGAAATCCCCGACCTCGACGCTGCGCGCGTGGACAACTGCCCGCGTGCTGGCGCAGGTCGCCGGAACGGACGAGCACCGCACCGTCCTCACCGGACGGGGCACGGAAATCGATGGGGAATGTTCCTGCCCGGCCTTCCGGGATCGGGGCCTTTTTGCAAGCACATGGTGGCGATGGCGCTGGCGGCTAGCGAAGCCCGCCAGAACCGACTGGCCCAGAGACTCGCCGCCGCTAAGGGGGCGCCGGCAGGTGGGTCCAGGATGAGGTGGTCCTGGAGTTGATGAAGGCAGCGTCCCGCCACCAGGTCGCTATGAAATTTCACGAGGACTGCGCCTGATCGCAGCGCAATTTGCCCGCCGCCAAGGGCCGCAGAATTTCATTCAACATCGGACCGCGTGCCGGCCAGTTTCGGCAGATACGGCTTCCGACCATGAGCCAATTCACGAACAGTCTTCCGCATGCCGTTGATTTCAGCCAGCCGATATCCACCCAGCCTGCACCTCACAATTTGCAACCGATTCCAGCGGCCTCGCGTAGCGAAAAGGAGCTCGATGCCATGGCCTCAACGACGCGCAAAGGAAAGCCAGAACATGCTTCCAAAGGGTAGGACATGACGCTCGCCCATGTGAAATCTCCCAGCCCACCCGTCTGATATAAACGTATTCTCCAGCAGGGCATCCATCAGGTCAGGACGTTTATCCGGGCAATGGGAAAAGCCGGCCCCCTGCCCCAGCTTTGGATACACCAATGACGCCGGGGCCCACATCGAAATGGTCTGCCCCCAGGAAAGTGGCTCTTGCGCAGGTTGTGTGGTTCATGTGCGCCAGGAGGAACCGTTGGCGAAGAAGATCGAGGTTTCCGCGTCCGTACATTGAACGCT
>NZ_JAZHLJ010000137.1:0-5311 GCF_036549495.1 Aurantimonas sp. C2-5-R2 | reverse complement strand
GTGGCTCTTGCCCGTGCCCGAATTGCCGAGCGCGATGACGTTCTCGCGGCGCAGGATGAACTCGCACCGCGCCAGTTCGAGAACGAGCATCGGGCTCTGAGTAGCAGCGGAACAGAAAATACACACAAGGGCCGTTTCGGTCGCGCTTTGTCATCGCAACAAACCCCGGTTTTCTGCACCACGAAACGACACACCGGCGAGTCTGGCACAATGATGCGTCGATTTCATATAAAGCCTTGGACAAACCTATAGCCAGAAAACCTACCCCTCGATACGTTGATGAACGAGGGGGGCGAAGATCACCATGCTGATCGGATACATGCGGGTGTCGACGGCCGAGCAGAAGCTCGACCTCCAGCGCGATGCGCTCGAGAAGGCCGGCTGCCGGAAAATCTACGAGGATGTCTGTTCGGGCCGTTCGGTTGCGCGGCCCGGCCTTGCCCAAGCGCTCGACAACGCCCGTGACGGCGACGCGCTCGTCGTCTGGAAACTGGACCGGATCGGTCGTTCCCTGCCGCACGTCGTCGGGCTTTTCGGCGAGCTTCAGAAACAGGGCATCGGGCTGAAGGTGCTGACCGGTGACGTCGACACGACCACGGCGACGGGGCGTCTCGTCTTCGGCATCTTCGCGACGCTCGCCGAGTTCGAGCGCGATCTCATTTACGAGCGCACCATGGCGGGTCTGGCGGCAGCGCGAGCACGGGGTCGCACCGGCGAACGGCCGCGGATGATGACCCGGCCGAAGCTCAAGACGGCGATGGCGATGATGGCCGATCGGGACAACAGCGCCCGCGATGTTGCCGCCCAACTCGGCGTCTCGCTGTCGACGCTCTATGCCTATGTCGACAGCAAGGGCCAACCCCGCCCGCGTGCCTCTGATCTTCTCAAGAAACGCGCGGTTGCCGCGAAGTAGGAGAGCCAGTGCCGGTCAGCTTCCTCACCGAGGACCAGGTCCGGCGCTATGGTCGTTTCGCGGACGAACCATCCTCCGACCAGCTTGTTCGATATTTTCATCTCGACGATGCCGACCGCGCCTTCATTGCCGAGCATCGCGGCGATCGCAACCGCCTGGGCGTTGCCGTCCAGCTCGGATCGGTGCGTCTGCTCGGGGTGTTTCTTGAAGACCCGGCGACCGCGCCGGCGTCGGTCGTGGGCTACGCGGCCGAGCAACTCGGTCTCGATGATCTGGGCGCGATCCTCGCCTATGCGAATGACCGGGGTCGCTCGCGGCATATCCCTCGCATCAGGGATCGCTACGGCTATCGCTCTTTCACCCACCCCGGTGTGTCGTTCCGGCTGAGCCGCTTCCTCTATGCCCTCTGCTGGACCGGCACCGATCGGCCTTCGGCGCTGTTCGATCGCGCCGTTTCCTTTCTGCTCGCCAACAAGGTTCTGCTGCCGGGACTGTCGGTGCTCGAGCGCACGGTGTCCCGCGTTCGCTCGCGCGCCAATGCCCGCCTGTTCCGCCGCCTCGTCGACAAGGTGACGCCCGACCAGCGAGAGCGTCTCGATGCACTCGTCGTCGTGCCGGAAGGCGCCCGCCAAAGTCCGCTCGACCGGCTTCGGGACGGTCCTTACATCCAGAGCGGACCCGAAATCAGCCGGGCGCTGGCACGTCTCGACGAAATCCGCGCCGTCACGGAGGGTCTACCGGAGATCGATCGGCTGCCGCCCGGGCGCATCAATGCTCTCGCCCGCTTCGCGTCCGCCGCCAAGGCACAGGCGGTCGCCCGACTTCCGGATGATCGGCGGACCGCGACACTTCTGGCGTTTATCCGCACGCTCGAGGCCAGCGCCAGCGACGACGTCATCGATCTGTTCGATGTCGTCACCACGACGATCTTTTCCAATGCGCAGGCGGCGTCGAGGGAAGCCCGTCTGCGCACGCTTCGGGGTCGGTACATAGAACGGGCACAGATATACGCTAAGGTTTTGCCGGGCCTTTGATGGTGTGCATCTGGCGGAGCGGCCTGAGCGCTTCCGATGGTGCATCGTGATCGGTCCAGAGATAATCGCCGGTGAGATTGATGTGCTGCCAGCCGAGCGGCGACAGGTGTTGCAGCAGGTCGGGCGGGATCGGGCGTCCCAAGTTGGCGAGATGCGTCCGGACCGCTTGCAGGTAGGTCGTGTTCCACAGGACGATAGCGCCAGCCACGAGGTTGAGCGCGCTTGCCCGATGGTTCTGCGCTTGCAGCGCGTGATCGCGGATACGGCCGATGCGATGGAAGAAGATGGCGCGCTTCAGCGCATTTTCCGCTTCGCCCTTGTTGAGTTCGCGGGTGGCGCGGCGACGTTGTTCGGGCTGCTCGATCCAGTCGAGCGTGAACAGGGTGCGCTCGACGCGGCCGATCTCGCGCAGTGCCAGCGCAAGGCCGTTGGCGCGCGGATAGGCGCCGAGCCGTTCCAGTATGATCGACGCGCTGACGACCCCGGTGCGGATCGAGGTTCCCAGTCGCAGCACATCGTCCCAGTGCGCGGTGATCAGGCCTTCGTCGATTTTTCCCGCGACCAGCGGCGCGATATCGGGGCCGGGTTCCATGCCGTCGAACAGATGGAGACGGCGCGCGGCGATGTTCGGGATACGCGGCGCGAACCGGAATCCGAGCAAATGGCATAGCGCGAACACATGGTCGGAGACGCCCCCGCCATCGACATGATGTTCTTCGATATGCAGATCGGCACCGTGGTGGAGCAGGCCGTCAAGCACTTGCGCGGCCTCGCTTGCGGAGGCCGAGATGACGGTAGAATGGAACGGCGCGTAGCGATCCGAGATGTGGCTATAGAATGAGACGGCCGGCTCGGCCCCTTTGTGCGGATTGACCGCGCCGGTTGCCTGGGCGCGTCGATCAAGCGGGAAGTTCTGACCGTCCGAGCTGGACGAGGTGCCGGACCCGAACAGGGTGGCGAGCGGCGCGGCGTGCTGGGCATCGACCAGGCGAGCAAGGGCGCGCCCATAGGTTTCTTCGCGCAGATGCCATGACGCGAGCCATCCAAGCTGACGCTGGGTCACGAGATTGCAGGCTTCCGCCATGCGCGTGTGGCCGAGATTGGTCGCATCGGCCAGCACCGCCGTCAGGATCGCGCGCGGTTCATCGGCCGCACGACCGCTTTGCAGATGCGTGAAGCACCGGCTGAACCCGGTCCATCGATCGACTTCGGCAAGGAGATCGGTGATACGGATCGAGGGCAGATGGGAATAGAGTGGCGCAAGTGCGGTTTCCGCTTCCTCGGGCGTGACCGCCTTCAGCGGCGAAATCCGCAGCCTACCCGCGTTGAGCTGCACATCCTCAAGCGCGTCCGTCTCCGCCTTTCGCCCGACCTCGGCCAATCGCCGGGCGAGGCGTGCGCGTCGCTCGGCCAGCCAGGCGCCGGCTGTATCCGGTGCTGGGATCGGCAAGGGGCCAGCCGCGCGCATGGCGGCGAAGACGGGTCCGGGAATGAGCTGTTGCTCGACCGCGCGATAGCGCCGGCTTCCCTCGACCCACATGTCGCCGGCGCGCAACCGGTCGCGAAGTTCGACCAGCACGCACAATTCAAAGGTCCTGCGATCGGGATTGGCGCTCCCGATCGCCCGACGCCAGCCCTGCCGAATGAAGCCCATCGGTGCGTCGGCCGGCAGTTTTCGCAAATGGCCGAAATGGAGGTCGCGCATGATCGTGACCGCTCTTGAGAGCGCATGACAGGCCGGCACCGCTCCGAATGTGAACGTGGCGATGAACGATGGTCCGACCTGTCGGAGGACGGGATAGTTGGTGGCGGCGATCGTGACGGGATCGACCGCGTCCGGGCGGACGAGCCTGCGGGCTTCGTCGACCTCGCGGCCGAGATCGTCCCATCCGATCGCCGCCTCGACCGCAGCGCCGATGTCCCCACCCGACATCTTGGCGGCGAGCAGGGCATCGCCGAGCTGGGCGAGCAGCCGGATTTTACCGTTGATGGTGCGCCGGTCGCGCTTGAGCGCCGCATCCTCGCTGTTCTGCTCGCGCCGGAACATCTGGCCCAGCAGGCGGTCGAACATCAGCACCGCATCGTCGGTGAGCGTCACGACGGTTTCGAGTACGGTCGCCACCAGCGTGGCGCGACGACGCGAGGCTTGAAGCGTCCGGACATGCTGGGCCGTCAGCCGCGCCCCTTCCTGACACAGGCGGCGAAGACGTTCGGGATGCACGCTTGCGGCAATGTCCGGATCTATGCCGATTGCGCGGAGCAGCATCAGCCGTTCGAGGATGATGGCGAACATCTTGCGACCGGGCTTGCCGGGCGGCTGCCGAACCCAGCTCAGACCGCTCAGGTTCGTACCCGCGTGGGGCAGGAGAAGAGCGTCGAGCAGACGGCGTTGCTCAACGCTGAGGCCTCGGGTCAGATGCTCCGCGACATGGCGTTCGGCATCGAGCAAAGCCTGTGCGACCATCCGTTCGACGGGACTGATGCCCGGCACAATGATGCGACGTCGCCGGCACTCATCCAGCAGCAACCGCGCCAGCCTGGCTCCACTGGTCGTCGTCAGGGCGATCGGCAGGAGCCATTCCTGCAATGTTGTTCGCAGGGGCCGGCTGAGCGGTGTGAATCCGAACGCATCACGCAGCGCATCGAGCTGTTCGTACCGGGTCGGCCCGCGCATCGCATAATCGGCCAACGCCTCGGGCGCGACGTGCAACTGCTCGGAGACGAACGCGAGTGAGACATGGGGGATCAGTTCGCCGGGACGCAGCAGGCGACCGGGATAGCGTAGTGCGCAAAGCTGGATCGCGAAACCCAGCCGGTTATGCGGTCGTCTGCGGCGCACGATGACTGCCAGGTCGTCCTGGCTCAAGGTCCAATGCTGCACGAGCAGGGTTTCGTCGTCGGGCAGCGCAAGCAACGCCGCGCGCTGTTCTTCCGACAGGACGGTGCGGCGCGGCATCGGGTCAGGCCTTGGCCGGTGCGGTCCAGCCAATCCGGGTCAGGGTGCCAAGCAAGGTCGAGCGCGGCACCTTGAAGGTTCGGCAGACAGACGCCTTGGTGGCCCCGCCATTCAGCGCAGCAGTGATCCGTTCGAGGGTTTCGGCGTCGATCATCGGCGGGCGACCGCCCTGGCGTCCCCGGCGCTTCGCAGCGGCCAGCCCCGCCATCACCCGCTCGCGTGTCAGTGCGCGCTCATATTGTGCCAGCGCGCCGAACAGCGAGAACAGCAATTCGCCGTGCGGCGTGGTCGTATCCATCTGCTCGGTCAGCGACCGGAACGAGCTATGGCCGATTTTGGGTGACGCGGCTTGATCAAGCGGCGCGGTTGTCGGCGCCCTGCGTGGCGACGCCGTCTGTGAATGTGACG
>NZ_JAZHLJ010000136.1:0-5420 GCF_036549495.1 Aurantimonas sp. C2-5-R2 | reverse complement strand
TCCTCAGTGGAATCGGCACCCCGAGCCTAACGGCTCAAGGCGGGCAACGCCGCCCACTTCAGAGTTTCAACAGAGACCGGGACATTCCCGTCGTGTCCGGCGCGTGGTCTTTGATCGGCCTCGCGAAAAGCCATCATATTTCCGCGACAAACCCTGTCGGATCGCTATAGTGTACGACAACATCTAATTTGAGGTTTGTCGCACATGCTGGTCGGGTACATGCGGGTGTCGAGCAGTGACGAGCGCCAATCGGTCGACCTGCAACGCGATGCCCTCGTCGCCGCAGGCGTCGACGAGCGGCATCTACACCAGGACAAAGCTTCGGGCGCGCGTGACGACCGGCCGGGCCTGAAAGCCTGCATGGCCGATCTGCGTGATGGCGATGTGCTGATCGTCTGGAAACTCGATCGGCTCGGAAGATCGCTGTCGCATCTGATCCGCATCGTCGAGGAATTGAAACAACGCGGCGTCGCCTTTCGCTCGCTGACCGAGGTGATCGATACCACGAGCGTCCATGGCAGCTTCCTGTTCAATCTCTTCGGGACGCTCGCCGAATATGAGCGCGCGCTGATCACCGAGCGCGTCAATGCCGGGCTCGCCGCGGCACGCCGGCGTGGGCGCAAGGGCGGCAGGCCGCCCACAATCGACGCGGAGAAGATCGACCAGATTCTGACAGCGCTCGAAGGGGGTGCCAGCAAGGCCTCGGTATGCCGCAGCTTCCAGGTGCCGCGCTCGACATTGATCGATATGCTGAAGCGGACCGGGTGGACCGGTGCCGGCGCGGCCGACAAGCCCGCGAACAGCGCATAACGGGCGGATCGCCAGCATGGCATTTCTGGACGCTCAGGCAAAAGCGCTCCTGTTCGAGCCGCCCGACACCCACGAGGAAGCACTCGCGCGCTATGCTCTCACGCTGGAGGATGTCGCGTTCGCCCGGCGTCGTCGCCGATCCCACAATCGGCTGGGCTTTGCGGTCCAGCTGGCGCTGGTACGCGATCTCGGACGACCGTTGCGCGCGGGTGAAGTCGTCCCAGCAGCCGTTCTCGATACCGTCGCCGACCAGGTCGGCATCGACCCAGTCGTGTTCGAGCTTTATGCCCGTCGTGACGAAACCCGGCGCGAGCATCTGGCCGAAATCATGGCGCACCTGAACCTTCGGACGATACGGGAGCGCGATTACCGTCTGTGCATCCGCGCAGGCGCGGTTGGCGCGGTCGCCACGGAGAAAGGCGAGCCGATCGTGCTGGCGGTGATCAATGCCCTGAAGGCCGCGCGCATCGTCGTCCCAGTCTCGCGCATGGTCGAGCGATTGGCGCTGGCCGGTGAGCTATGGCCGGAGTTGGGTGACGGGGCCGATCAGGCGGCGCGTTGATCGGCGGGCGCGGTGGACACGATGCCGTCGGTGAACTTGATGCCAGCGATGACCATAGGCAAGCGATTTTCGCCTTTCAGCCGCCGCCAGGTCTTCGATGCGGCGATAACGAGTTTGAAGACCATCAACCGGGCGGTCTTCTGCGACAGGGCTCCCTTCGTTCTGACCGTCCGGTGCCGGACCGTGGCGAAGACGCTCTCGATGGGGTTCGAGGTCCGCAGATGGTCCCAGTGCTCGGCCGGAAAGTCGAAGAAGGCCAGGAGCGCGTCGCGGTCCTTGGCCAGGCATTCGACGGCCTTGGGATATTTGGCGCCGTACTTCTCGGCGAAGACCGCGATGGCGGCTTCGGCACTCGCCCGGTCCGGCGCGTCCCGCACCTCGCGAAGGTCCGTCTTCATGTTCGGCTGAACCGACTTCGGAACCTTGTTGAGGATGTTGATGAGCTTGTGTTGCCAGCATCGCTGGTGGCGCGTTCCGGGGAAGATCTCCTCGAGCGCTTTCCAGAAGCCGAGTGCTCCGTCGCCGACGGCGATCTCGGGCGCGGCGGCGAGACCGCGTGCTTTCAGGTCGACGAGCAGTTCGCGCCAGCTCTGCGCACTCTCGCGGACACCGACTTGGAAGCCGACGAGTTCTTTCTTGCCTTCGGGCGTGGCGCCGACGATGACGAGCATGCAAGCGGCATCATCTTCCATCCGTGCCTGAAGATAGACACCGTCGACCCAGATGTAGACGTAGCGCCGGGCCGACAGATCGCGCCGCTGCCAGCGATCGTATTCGCCCGTCCATTCTTCCTTCAGGCGTCCGATCACCGACGGCGACAGGTTCGGGGCGTCCCTTCCCAGCAGCGCAGCAAGGGCCTCCTGGAAATCGCCGGTCGAGATGCCGCGTAGGTAGAGGACCGGCAGCAGTGCATCGAGGCTCTTCGTTCGCCGCGCCCATTTCGGCAGGATCGCGGAGGTGAAGGTAATGCGGTCCTGCTCCGGCCCATCGGCGCCGCGATCCCGCAGCTTGGCGCGCCTCACCGGCACCGGACCGACCCCCGTTTGGATTGCGCGCTCCGGACCATGGCCATGGCGAACGAGCCGGGCACGGCCGTCGGCAAGACGTTCGCCCTGCATCGCCGTCAGGAAGGCCTCGGCTTCCGCCTCGACGGCCTGCGCCAGAAGCCGGCGGGCGCCATCGCGCAGCACCAAGGTCAGGGGATCATCGATGTCGCCAGGGTGCTGAAAGGCGTGAACGGTGCTATCGGTCTTCATAGGCGTATCGCTCCTCTGGAGGTTCGGGCAGGCTTCGACACCCGCCCCGATACGCCGCCTTTCTCAAACCGTCATCACCCAGTTTCCGCCATAGCTCCTGGCCGGTCGGGCGATGGCGCGTCGACAGGCGTACCGGCATCTGATCGATGGACTCAGCCCGGTCACGCTTGCAAGCCTCGACGAGCTCATCAGCGAGCGGAGCGGAGAGCGGACCTTGCTCGGCTGGATCGCCGATGCGCCCGAGGGCGCCAGACTGAAAAGCCTCAAGGCTGTGATCGCCCGCCTGGACGCAGTGCGTCGCGCGGGAATCTCGGACGAGCGGCGAAAGGCGATCCACGCCAACCGTTACGGCATCATCGCCAAGGAAGCGCGCATCCTCCATGCGCGCGAGATGCAGCGCTTCTCGGTCGATCGCCGATATGCGACGCTGACCGCGTTCGTTATCGAGCGACAGGCTGCGCTGACCGATCTGGCGATCGAGCTGTTCCGCAAACTTCTCGCTAGTGCCGGGCGTAAGGCGGAACTCGGCCGCAAGGAACGGCTGTTGCAGGAAGCTCAGGTCTTGGCCAGTGTCGCGGTCGACCATGTAAAGCTCGGGCAGGCGCTGCTGGCGGCGCACGCCAGTGGCAGCGATCTGGCCGCAGCGGTCGCGGGCACGCTCGGATGGGAGGCGCTGGAAACCAGCGTCGCGGTTGCGTCGGGTCTCGTTCATCCCGACCGGCATGATGAATTCGACGAGCTGATCGATCGCCAGAAATCGCTCAGGGCTGTCGCCAGGCTCGTGTTCGCCGCGTTCAGCTTCCAGTCCTTCCGCCCAACCGATCAGATCCTCGCATCGATCGAGCTGCTGCGGACGGTATATCAGGGCGGCAAGCTACCAAAGACGCTGCCACTGTCCTTTCTCACCCGCAAATGGCGTCGCCGTGTTCGCTCGGGTGGAGATCTCGATGTCCGGGCCTGGGAAGTGGCGGTCCTCATCCATCTGCGCGACCGGCTGCGTGCCGGCGATATCTGGGTCGAGGGCAGCCGCGCCTGGCGCAGCTTCGAGGATTATCTTCTGCCGCGCACGACCTTCATCGTCATGCGCGACGAACAACGGCTGGGGCTTGCCGTGCCGGACAGCTTCAATGCCTGGCGCAAGGAGCGGGCCACTACGCTGGACGCTCGGTTGAAGGCGCTCGCGCAGGCGGCAGCAGCCGATGCGATCCCCGATGCCGCCCTTACCGACAAGGGCCTGTCGATCAGCCCGATCGGTGAGGAGGAGCGCGACCGGATCACCGCGCTCAGCCGTCGTCTCTATACGCTCGTGCCCCGTGTCAGGATCACCAGCCTGCTCGCCGAGGTGCATCGCTGGACGAACTTTCTAGACAGCTTCACCCATTATCGCACTGGCGAAACCGCTGGCGACGAGGCTGCGCTAATGGCCGCGATCCTCGCCGATGCGACCAACGCCGGGGCCGAGCGCATGGCTGAGAGTTCGCGCGGCGTCACCATCCATCAGATGATGCTGATGGTTGATCGCCACCTTCGCCCTGAAACCTATGCGACCGCAACGGCTGTGCTGGTCGATGCGCAGCAGGCCCATCCCTTCGCGGCGATCTGGGGAGACGGCCATGTATCATCGTCCGACGGGCAGTTCTTCCCGGCTGGCGGGCGAGGTGAGGCCAGCCTCGACTATAATGCCAAATACGGCAAACGGCCTGGCGCCTCGCTCTACGGGTTCCTCTCCAACCGGTTCGCCTCCTTCTTCTCCCGGCTGATTTCGGCGTCCGAAAGCGAAGCGCCTTATGTGCTCGACGGGCTCGTCCACAATGAAAGCTCGGTCGAGATACGCGAACATGCGACCGACACCGCAGGGGCGACCGAGACGATATTCGCGATGTTCCACCTGTTCGGCTACCGGCTCATCCCGCGCATCCGCAATCTGGGCGGTCGCCGGCTGTTCGTGATCGATCCCGACAGCGCCTATGATCCGCTCGATGCGCTGATTGGCGGCACGGTCAACATGGACCGCATCGAGCCGCACTGGGACGAGGTGCTGCGCCTTGGCGCGTCGATCGGCGCCGGGCTCGTACCCCCTTCGGTGATCCTCAAGAAGATCGCCGCGACGCCTCGCCAGAATGGGCTTTCGGTCGCGCTGCGCGAGATCGGACGTATCGAACGCTCGATCTTCATCTGCGACTGGCTGCTCGATCCCAAGCTGCGCAGGCGATCCCATGCCATTCTCAACAAGGGCGAAAGCCGCCATGCCCTGGCGCGCGCGGTGTTCCTTCATCAGCTCGGGGAACTACGCAACCGCATCTCCGAGACGATGGCCTACCGCGCCTCCGGCCTCAATCTCGTCGTCAACGCGATCATTCTGTGGAACACCGTCTATCTCAGCCGCGCCGTCCGCTTCGTCCACGACCAGGGCACCACCATCCCGGACGCTCTGCTCGCCCCGGTAGCGCCGCTGCCCTGGGGCCATATCGCGCTCACCGGCGACTATCTCTGGAACGAGATTGACCGCCCCCTCGAACGCTACCGTCCGATCCGCGCCAACCGGTTCAATCCCAAGAACTTCGTCTTCCTTAGCGTACACCGCTGAAGAAACTCCCACGGAGCCCCATATATAGGTTCTTTCAATTACGTGCCACGCGCTCCAACGCATCACCAAGCTTGGTGACGATCTCATCGATGTGCGCTTCTTCTGCGATCAGCGGCTGTCAACGTCGGAGCAAAACCGGGCCAGTGGGGCGGAGTAAAAGCAGGCCACTGGCGTGAGGGGCACGACACAGGAAAGGGCCCGATCG
>NZ_JAZHLJ010000135.1:0-5740 GCF_036549495.1 Aurantimonas sp. C2-5-R2 | reverse complement strand
GCCTGCGCTGGATCAGCGTCATGTTGCTTGCCCCAATCCCCTTCGCCGGAAGGGTTTGGGCCCTGCCGTTCCTGACCGCGCTGGCGCCGTCGCAGGCATCGACGCCGGTTCAAAAAGACCGATCGCGGACGACCGGCCGGCGCTGGTCTACGACCTCGACTGGGACGAGGACGCAAGGCTGGCCGAATGGCAGGCTGTGCTGCAGGCAACAAAGGACCTGCCCGCCGTGCTGCACGTCGCGCTGCTCATCGACTCCTGGAACGAGATCGAGGTCCTGCAGCATGCCCATTGGCTCGGGCCGCTGCTGGCCGCGTCGCTTCTGCGACAAACCGGCACGACCGCCAACCATCTCGCCTGCCTCAATGTCGGTGCGCAAAAAGTCGCGCGAGAGCGGCGACGCGCCCGCGACAGAGTTTCGCGGCTGCTCGCCTTCGTTGATGCGGTCCACGAGGCGGCATCGGCCGGGATTAAAGAACATGACCGGCTGGTGCTGGCACGCGGCCAGCTCGAGCGGCGTCTGCGCGCGCTGCGGGCGAACTCAAAACTGCCGCAGCTTGTCGAGTTCACGCTGGCTCGGCCGCTGGTGTCGACGGCCATGATCCAGGCCGAACTCAAGCTGACGAAACAGGGCGCGCTCAATCTTGTCGCCGATCTCGGCCTACGCGAGATAACGGGCCGAAAGCGTTTCCAAGCTTGGGGCGTGGTCTAGTCGAGAACCTTGAGAGCGCCGACTCAATGGGAACAATTTTGTCCGGTAGCCGAAATCGACCGAGGTCCTGAACCGATTTGGCAGGAGTGCGCCATATTTAGAGGTGGACTTCCATGCCAGTTGCCTTGGTACTCTGGTCTATTAAGGATTCCTCACTATACACTGCCGCACGCGGTGATTTGCCATGATCACGCTTGGCGGGGCCTTGGGAAGGTTTACTATGGCATCTGCACAGCAACTGATCGGGCTCGTCAAGAGCCATGCGGAAGGCGACGAGGCGCGCTTCTTCGATCTCGCTATGCAGCTTGCTGCGTCCGAGGCGCAGAAAGGCCACGCCCGTTTGGCGGAGCAGTTGCGTCAATGGGCCGAAGCTGGTCAGCAACCGCCGAAAGCGATCAAGAGCGCCCCGACGCCACTCGCCGCGCCGCGCGGCGATCTCGCCGGTTTCCTGAGCGCTAGCTACCCGTCGACGCGGCTTGGCGATCTCATCCTTCCACCACATCTTGAAGACGAGTTGGCGCACATCGTCATTGAGACCCGCATGACCGAGCGGCTCGAAGAAAAGGGATTGCGGCCGCGCCGCCGGCTGCTGCTTGCCGGTCCGCCGGGCACTGGAAAAACCTTGACCGCCGAGGCGCTCGCCGGCGAACTGAAGTTTCCGCTGTTCACGGTGCTGCTGCACGGACTGATCACAAAATTCATGGGCGAGACGGCACAGAAGCTGCGCCTGATCTTCGACGCTGTTCGCACGACGCGCGGCATTTATCTTTTCGATGAAATCGATGCGCTGGCTGCCGCGCGCGGCGCCGACAACGACATCGGCGAGGCCAGGCGGATTCTCAATTCCTTCCTGCAGTTTCTCGACGAAAACACCGGTCCGTCGATCGTCGTCGCCACGACCAACCTGCCAGAAATCCTCGACCGCGCAGTTCTGCGGCGTTTCGACCTCGTCCTGCCCTATGAACTGCCGGACGCCGAGGCGATCGAAAAGGCCATGCACCGGCGCCTGCGTGGTTTCGCGACCGAGGAGGTTGACTGGCGTGATGTGGTGCGTCATGCCGAAGGCCTGTCGACGGCGGATGTCGTTGCGGCCGGGGAAGATGCGGCTCGAAGGGCAGTGTTAGGAAATTCGGGAGTGATAGAGACCGCCGCAGTGATTGCCTCGCTTGCGCGTCGCCGCTCGTTACACAACATAGGGGCGGGGACGAATGCCGAGGGATCGCCAGCACTTCATTCTCAACGCGCTGTCAAAAGCCGAAAAGTTCAAGCCAAAGGGCCAACCGGCAACAAAGCACCCAGGTGACGTTTCCGATCGTGCTGGTCACGCTCTGGCGCTTTTGCACGCACTCGACCATCTTCCTGACGTAAATGCCGAAGGGCGAGCCGGCGTCTATCTTGAGGTTGCTGGGCGAGCCGGCGAGATCATGGTCACAACCGGCCTCAACGCCAGTAATCTGACGCTGCTGCGCGTCGAGCCCGCCCAACCGACCGCCAACCAGCCGCAGCGAGCAACCGTCTTTGCGACGGATGATGGCCTCGCCAAGCTACGTCGCAAGATAGAGGATTTTGCCGAGAAGAACCGCACGAAGAAGGATGGCACTGAGGGACGTCCCTACAATGCCGATCTCGTGCAAAGCATCGGCGCTATTGTCGAGGCCGGGCTTCGCGCCTTGTGGCGCAGCCCGGTCACTAAATTTCCAGCGGGCGATGCTGCTGTTCCATGGGAGCTCTGGCTGGACAAGGCGCAGGCCGCGGGATTTGTTGGCAATGCTCCTGAATATGGCGTCGCGGTCGGTGCGGATCGGCTGGAGTTCCCCGAAGACATCGTAGTCATTGCGACCGCCACGAGAGAAGCGCTTGCGCTCGCAGTGAGGCGCCTCGGCGGAGTTCGCGCTCTTGCAGCCCCCACAATAACGGCAGACTATTTCGATGCACTGCAGATTGAGGAACAGGCGGATTGGCTCGATAATTTGTCCGGATGGACCACGTTCCATGCGTTTGACGATCCGAACTACGTCACGCTGCTCGACAGAGGCGTCAGCCGTGCGCACCCGCTCATCGGACCCGCTCTCAGCGCCGATGACCGGCATGCCGCAAATCCTGCCTGGGATGTGAGCGACTTCGTCGGCCATGGTACGCAGCTTGCAGGCCTGGCGCTTCATGGCGATCTGACCGTCGCGCTGCAAACGATGTTGCCCATTGAAATCCGGCATCGGCTGGAGTCGGCAAAGATCATTCCGGACGCGGGCCACAATCCTCATCACTTGCTTGGAGCGATGACTCGCGCGGGTATCAATGCGGTGGAAGTGACCGGAGATCGGCGCCGTACCTTCACGATGGCGAGCACAACGGAGGAGGACACGCCCCATGATGGCGCTCCCACGTCATGGTCCAGCGAAATAGATCAGCTGACCGCCGGTGTCTCGGGAAACAAAAAAACCCCGAGGCTGATGGTGATCTCCGCCGGAAACACGATCCAGAACATGTTCGGCAACGGCGACTACCTCGCGGTTTGCGACCATCCAGATAATGAAGTCGAATCGCCGGCTCAGGCTTGGAACGCGATTTGCATTGGCGCATGCACCGAAAAGAATGTTCTGCCGCCCGGCGAGGCGGGTGTTCCACTTGCGCCATTCGGCGACCTTGCGCCGTCGTCTCGAACGTCAAGCTGGTCCTCGCACTGGCCACTCAAGCCGGATGTGGTTTTTGAGGGCGGAAACTGGATGGTCAATGGACCTCCACCACCGATGCAGCATCCCGCGTTGTCTCTCCTCACAACGGACCATAGTTTTCCTGGCCGTGCCTTCACCACGTGTGGGGAGACGAGTGGCGCAACGGCTCTAGCTGCTCGGGCGATCACCGAACTGTGGTCGGACTACCCGGCGCTGTGGCCGGAAACAATCCGGGCGGTCTTTGTTTCGTCTGCCCGCTGGACTCCACAGATGCGCAGCCATCTTCCCGCAAATCCCGGAAAGGGGCATTTCGGCCCGCTGTTCAAACGCTATGGTTTTGGAGTTCCCGACATGGAGCGGGCTCGCCGCAGCGCTTCCAATGCCCTGACGCTAATCGTGCAGGATACGATTACGCCGTATCGCTTGAGCGATAGCGGCGGCGCTGATCACGTCCACAACGAGATGAGATTGTTCGAACTGCCATGGCCCGTGGAAGAACTGCGCAAGCTCGTCAACAGTCCTGTGACTCTCAGGGTCGCGCTCAGCACCTTTGTCGCGCCCAATCCATCCGAACCGGCCCGCGGCTCAAAATTTCGCTACGCCTCCCACAATCTGCGCTTCAAGCTCAATCGGCCAAATGAAAGCCGAGCCGCGTTTATGGCTCGCATCAGCAAGGTGGCCGACCAGCCCGAGGAGGAGGCCGTCGACGAGAACGATGGTTGGACATTTGGGCGCAATCGGCGTGACGTCGGATCGTTGCAGATTGATCAACTCACCTGCCTCGCCTCGGATCTCGCACGCCGCAACATTCTTGCTGTCCATCCCGTTGCCGGCTGGTGGAAGACAAAGGCAATTGCCAATCCGCAGGAGCGATCAGTTCGGTTCGCATTGGTTGTTGAGATCGATGCAAGCGAGTCCGCGGCAGATCTCTATGCGGAGGTTCAGGCCGCGATCGAAGCGTTCAACGTGGCGCAAGCCGTGGTATGACAGAACCCGCACCGGAAAACAGGGCTCTCGTGCTGATCCAATATCCGCAATAACGACCGCTATGGTGGGCGTCGGAGCGGATGGTCACGGCGTCCCGCGTTCTGTTGCCTCACAGAGCATAAGATTTCCGCCTTGAGTAACCTGCTCCACCGCCGTGCTCGCGGTCGAACCCGGTAAAGGACAAGACCCCTGGCCATCGCGCGCTCTCGGGCTACGATCGGCAACATTCGGCAGAACCTCTTTTGGGCCTTCGCCTACAACACCGCTCTCATCCCTGTTGCCGCGGGGGTGCTCTATCCCGTGTACGGGCTCTGCTCTCCCCTGCGCTGGCCTCAGGGACGATGGCGCTGTCCAGCGTTTTCGTGCTGGGAAATGCGCTAAGGCTTCGCGGCTTCTGCGCCTCAGAGGCCGTTTCGAAACCCTGCCAAGACCAGCCTCCATGGTTCACCCGGGACGCCCAAACCCGCGGAANTTAGAGGCCGTTTCGAAACCCTGCCAAGACCAGCCTCCATGGTTCACCCGGGACGCCCAAACCCGCGGAAATCGGGTATCATGTCATTGCGGAGCGACCATCCGAGGGGCCTTTGAACCCGCCGCAGTGAGTTTCGAAACGGACTCTCAGCCAACTCCCGTTAAGGTGAGCAAGACGCCAGCCGCCGCACTAGCCGCCAGAACCCAGCCGATCGGCAGGCCGAACCTGAACAGCGCGAGTACCAGAAGCTGGCCCGGCAATGCGCCACCGAAGGTGTGGATCACATTGGATATCTGACCCGGCTTTGCGAACGGGAGATGATCGAACGGGACCGCCGCAAGGTCGAGCGCCGCATCAAGGCGGCTAGGTTCCCGGTCGTCAAAAGCCTGGAAAGCTTCGATTTTACCGCTATCCAGAAGCTCAACAAGATGCAGGTGCTGGAACTGGCGCGTTGCGAGTGGATCGAGCGGCGCGAGAACGTGATCGCCCTGGGGCCCAGCGGCACGGGGAAAACCCATGTTGCGCTCGGCCTCGGTCTGGCCGCATGCCAGAAGGGCCTATCCGTCGGCTTTACCACGGCCGCCGCTCTCGTCAGCGAGATGATGGAGGCACGTGACGAGCGGCGTCTGCTCCGCTTCCAGAAGCAGATGGCCGCCTACCAGCTCCTCATCATAGACGAACTGGGCTTCGTGCCGCTCTCCAAGACCGGGGCGGAGCTGCTGTTCGAGCTGATCTCGCAACGATATGAGCGGGGTGCCACCCTGATCACCAGCAATCTTCCGTTTGACGAATGGACGCAAACCTTGGGGTCCGAACGTCTGACCGGCGCGCTGCTCGACCGCATCACCCACCACGTCAATATTCTCGAGATGAATGGCGACAGCTATCGTCTCGCACAAA
>NZ_JAZHLJ010000134.1:0-5792 GCF_036549495.1 Aurantimonas sp. C2-5-R2 | reverse complement strand
GCAGCTGCGCCGACCTTTGACGGGCTTTACTCCGGGGAATGGGCGCACCCCACATTTAGTGGGCGTGGGTAACAACCGGATAGGCAAGGTTGAAGGCAGAGATTGAATCCTCGCTTCTCCACCCGTACGCCGCACCTTGCCCAGCGCCGCGCCAATCACGCGATGGGCGGCCGCGCCGAGACGAAGGCGCTTGAGCCGCGCTTCGATACGCATCAGCGTTCCTCCGCGCAGCGGCACACCAGAAACCGCCCGGTCTCGTCCGGATCATGCACCGAAAGGATAGCGAGGCGGCGCGTGCCCAGGCGAAACGCGCGACCGCGCTCGACGTCGGTCGTCCAGCGGCAGATCACCCGATGGGTCACCACCACCTCATGCTGATCGAAGCGCTCGCGAGCGACCACCGAGACCGGCTCGACATGCACCGAGAGCTCGCGAAGCTCCCGCCATGTGGTCGACGCGCCGCCGGCGCCATCCGGCGTAAGATCGGCGGTTTCCAGAACTGCGCGTTTGCGCAGCAGCGCCGGGTCGAGAAACAGCGGCGCCATCAGATTCGGACCCTGCGATAGGGGGCGAGTAGCGAGCGGGCCAGCGGAGGAAGGACGGCCGGCTGTTGGGAAGGATCGACAGCGGCCCGCAACTCATACGACGCCGCCACGATGGTTCGCAGCGCCAGAAGCAGGTTCTCCGGAACCATGCCGACCGCGAACCCCGCCTCGAACTCGACCTCCACGCCGTTCGCCGCCGCCATCCTCACTGCTAGCGACAGCCGGTTCGCCTCGATCCCGAGAACGCGCTCGACGACCGCCTCGGAGGCGCCGAAGACGGTCGGCGTGCCGTCCGCTCCATAGGCGGTGATCGACGTCACGCCGACGATCGGGCTCAGCCGGACTTCGACCCATCCATCGCTCGGAACCGGGTCGAGCGCCAGCCGAAACATCCGCCGCGCCAGAACGAGGCCGGTGGTCGCCTCGATGGTTTCGCGGGCGGCGCGGATCAGATTCGCGATCAGCCCGTCCTCGTCCGCACGGTCGATCCTGGCCCAGATCTTGATATCGGCGGCCGTCATCGGCTCGACGCCACCGCCAAGGTCGATCATCGTCATCATCGTCTCCGGAAAAGGAAACGGCCGGGCAAGAGTCCTGCCCGGCCAGTGCTGTCAGGGGAAGCTCAGAGCGAGAAGTCGAGGAACTTGGCGGCGTCGAAGTCCTGGACGCCGCCGCCGACGCGCTTGGTCGTATAGAAGAGGACGTAGGGCTTGGCCGAGTAAGGATCGCGCAGCACCCGCACACCCTGCCGGTCCACGACGAGGTAGAACCGGCCGAAATCACCGAAAGCGATCGCCTTCGCGCCCATCGCGATGTCGGGCATGTCTTCCGCCTCGACCATCGGAAAGCCCATCAACGTTGCCCGTGCGCCGGCGCCGGTCGGCGGTTGCCACAGATAGGTGCCGTCAGCGTCCTTCAACTTGCGCACGGCCGCCTGCGTGCGCCGGTTCATGACGAAGCTGGCGTTCTGCCGATAGCCGGCCTTCAGCGCATAGACGAGATCGAGCACTGCGTCCGCCGCGCCGCTGGCCGCGAAACCGCCGGCAGCGCCGGTGGCGACGGTGCCGATCGAACCCCACGCCCAGGCGCTTTCTGCTACCGTTGGATAGGTCATGAAGCCCTTCGGCTTGGCTATGCCGTCGCCATTGACGAAAGCGGTGCCCTCCTGGGCCGCGAAGGCCTGTTCGACCTCCTCGCCGATCCACCGGTCGATATCGACCGCCGCGTCATCGAGCAGCGCGTTCGTCGCCGCCGGCATGGCGTAGAGTTCCATCGTCGGAAAGGTGAGTTCGGCGAGCTGCGGCGCCGTCGTCTGCGGTCGGGCGTCTGCCTCGCCCACCCAGCCGGTCTGCGCCCCGGAGATCGCGAAGGGCTTCTTCAGGACCGCGGCGGAGACCGTGCGCACCATGGCGATGGAACGGATCGGCGAGATCGCCGCGAGGCGCCGGCCGATCTCGGTTTCCGTCTCGTCGGGCACCAGGAAGCCGCCGTCGGCTCCGGTCAGGCTCGACATCGCCTTTTCCTCGATCCGGCGCATGCCCTGTTCGTCGCCGGCGCGGACATAGCGCTCGAAGGCCTGCTTGTGCTCGCTCGGACCGGCGCTCTGCCGGCGCTCCAAACCGCCGAGCGCCGGGCGGGTTTCCTTCAGCACCAGCCGCTCGAAGCGCCGCTCCTGCTCTTCGAGCGCCTTGTTGATGCGGTCGACCTTTTCCTCGGTGATGACGTCGGCGCTCATGCGCTTCTCGATATCGCCGAGGCGTTCGTCATTGGCTTCCCGGAAGCTCTCGAAGGCCTCCATGAAGTCATGGAAAGCCGAACCTGCCTCGGGGCCGTGCGCCTTCGTCTCCGGCGCGGCGTTGGAAATGTCGCTCATGCGGTTCTCCGTTCTGCTTGGGATGGATGGTCGGCGGACTGTCGCGTCGCGATCGGCGCTCAGGCCGCCACAGCCCGCCGTTTCCGGCCGGGCCAGATCGGCCCGGCCATGAGCCGTGCGCGTTCCTGCATCGGAAAGGTCACCAGGGAGATCTCCCACAGGTCGATGGTGACGAGGCGTCGGCGGATCGGTCCGACCGCCCGCCGCGCCAGCTTGGTCTTGAAGCCGATCGACAGCCCGTCCAGCGCCCCGGCGGCGATCAGCTCGGCCGCCTCGTGACCGGCTTGCGTGCGAAGCGCGAGCCGGCCTTCGACATAGAGCCCCGTCCGGTCTTCCCGGATCAGTGCCCAGGTTCCGACGGGGCGGCCGGGATCGTGCTGCCAGAGCATGCGAATGCCCGACACGCCCCGCGTCACGACGGATCCGGTAAACGCGCCGGGCTCGATGACGTCGCCCGCAAGATCCGCGTCCCCGAAGATCGCGGCGTAGCCCCGCAGACGACCGGAAGCGTCGGGTCCGACGAGTTCGGTCGACGCCTGTTCGTAGGTCATCGGTCCCTCCATGGCGCCTTGTCCCGGACGCTGAACAGCCGTTCCGCGAAGCGCGCGAGAATGCCGAGCGCCCACCAGGCGCAAAGGCTGGCCGAGGCCGACCCCATCAGCACCAGCTCCGTCGAGCTCAGGGTCTCGTCGAGACCCAGATGCTCGGCCAGCATCAGCCCGGCTGGCGGGCCGAAGACGACGCCGGTGACAATCCCTATGAGAAATCGCGACGCCGCCTCGCGCTGTCCGTGCGGCAATAGATAGGCGACCGAAATGGCCGACCCCGCGACGGCGCCTGCGATCTTGGCGACCCACAGCGCCAGGGCCGACAGCGGCTCGGCGCTCATCGTGGCCACCTGGCGCCGGCAGCGCCGCCACGAGGCTTCACGTTAACAATCGCATGGGTCGTTTGCATCGTTCTGTCGTCCTGAAATCTTGTTGGCGAAACAGGCCTTTGGAGCGGAACTGATCGGTTGCCGCTCTTTTTTGGCCTCGATTTCGGCGTTACTCCTCTGCCCCGTACCCAACGGCCACGCGCTTTTCCGAACGCGTCAGGAAGTCCGCCGCGCCGACCCGCGCCCAGAGCGCCTCTCGTTCGGCGCTTAGGCCGTCCACCTGGTCGAGATCGACGCCGAGCCTAAGCTCGGGCGCCGCGAAATGGCCGCCGAGCCAGTCGCCGATCGCTCCGCTCAACCGGGTTATCAAGGGCAGCACGGTCAGCCGGAAAAAGGCGCGGTTCGCCTCGGCGTAGTTCGCGTAGGTCAGGTCGCCCGGTATGCCGAGCAGCATCGGCGGCACGCCGAAGGCCAGCACGATGTCGCGCGCCGCGCCGTTGCGGGCCTCGATGAAGTCCATGTCCTTCGGCGACAGCGCCATCGCCTTCCAGTCCAGCCCGCCTTCGAGCAGCATCGGCCGACCAGCGCGCGCCGATCCGGCATAGCCGCTTTCGAGCTCAGCCTTGAGGCGGTCGAATTGCTCCGGCGCGAGATTGCCGCCGTCGGTGGGCTGGTAGACCAGTGCCCCGGACGGACGGGCGGAATTATCCAGCAGCGCCTTGTTCCAGCGCGAGGCGGCGTTGTGCAGGTCGAGCGCCGTTTGCGCGGCGGCTAGCGGCGAATAGCCGGCCATCTCCGCCAGCGGATGGAACAGGCGCACATGCAGGAGCGCGCTTGGCCGGCCGTCGCTGCCTTCGGCGGCGATGCGGCGGACCGAATGGCCGGCCCTGTACTCGTAGCCATCCGGCCATCCGTCGCGCCCTTCGATGATCCGGACCCGATCCGGACGCAGCGAATACAGCGCTTTGATCTCACTTTCGAAGTTTGCCACCTCGAGATAGGCGTTGCCCGACAGGAGCAGATGGCCGCACAACGTCTCGATGAGGCTCGGCCCATCCGTCGCGGTGTTCGGCCTGCGCAGCAGATCGAGGATCGGATGCCGGACGACCTCATTCGCACCGTCGTAAAGAACAAAGGGAATGGCCGCCGCGGTCTCCGCGATCAGTCGCACCGAACGGTAGACGATCGGGTTTTGCATGAAACCGAGCCGCGCCAGCGCCTCGTAGGATCGTTCGCTCCAGGCGCCGGGATCGGCCGCGCCCGAGAACACCAGCGTGCCGCCGGCATAGCCCGCAGCCTTGCTTTCGCGTCCCGCGGCATTCGCACCGACGGGCGCGCGCGTCTCAGCGCCGCCGAGCCAACCGGCGATCGTCGTCATCAGTCCCATCGATGTCTCCAGGTTATCGTCTTCGGCGCCGCCCGGCTTAAAAGCCACGAACCCGTGGTTCCCGCGCCGGTCCCATCAAAGCCGTCACGGCCCAAACCAGTGCGTCGAGCCGGTCGGGTGACCGGCCGCCCGTCAGCCCATCGGGACCGAAATCGGCCATTTCATCCTCGAGCTCGGGAAACCGTCCCGCATGGCGCACGCGGCCCTGTTCGTAAAGCGCCGCCACTGGCTCCGCCCGCACCCATTTGCCGCGGCTTGCCCGCACGGCGCGGAACGGCACTTGCGGTGCGCAGGTCCGGATCACCGCCTCGACCATATCCCCGCCCTGGTTGACTTCCGCGATGATGCGGTCGGCCGCCAGCCGCTCGTAAAGCGCCACCGCCGTCCCTGCCCACTCATGCGGTTTGGCCCCTTGGCGCGAGGCATCCGCAAGGACGTAGACGATGCCGTCGGCGGCACACCCGGCCGCCACGATGCCGCAGGCATCGGAGCGCGCCGTCGCCGTCGCCGGCGGATCGATCGCCACCACGATGCGTCGCAAATCCGGCGCGGCCCTCACACGCGCGCGCTCGATCGCTTGTAGATCGAACAGCGCGTCCTCCCGCGCTTCGATCATCAGACCTTCCAGTTCCTGTCGCCCGAGCCGGGAGCCGCCATAACGGGCATCCATCGCGGCCAAAAAGCCAGGCGCGAGATTGCGGGCGTTCTCCGCCGTTCGCATGTGGCTCGTCACCGTCGCCGGATCGGCGATCAGCCGCTTCAAGAGCGGGATCGGCCGCGGCGTCGTCGTGAACAGCGCCCGGGGTTGCTCGCCAAGTCGCAATCCGAACTGCAAATTGTCGAAACAGGCCTCGCCATGGACCCATTTGGCGAATTCATCGCCCCAGGCCGCATCGAATTGGTAGCCACGCAGCGCGTCCGGATCCTCCGACGAAAAGATCTGGGCGATCGCACCGTTCGCAAACACCACCCGGCGGCGGCTCACCTCGAAAACCGGCCGCGGTCCTGTCGAGACGGCCATTAGAGCATCCGGCGAATAATTTGAATCGACGGGTTCCCATTTGATGTTCGGTTTGATTCTCTGTGAGCAGGAGGTGCTTCATGGGAAAG
>NZ_JAZHLJ010000133.1:0-5864 GCF_036549495.1 Aurantimonas sp. C2-5-R2 | reverse complement strand
CCTGCGAGGCCTCGGTGATCGCCACGCCCGCCGCCACCGGCGCCCCAAAACCCTTGAGAACTTGCTTGGCCTGATATTCGTGGATGTTCATGTCTGGGAAATCCCCCCGGATGATGGTGATTGGCTATTTGATTCTGGGCAGCATCTTCTTGAAGGAGGGCGTGCCGGCCTTGCCGAGCCATTCGAAGACGACCATCTCACTGGTGACGATGCCGACGCCGGCCGCACCGAGTCTCTGTAGGCAGGCGTGTTCGCTCTCGGCCGATCGCGACGCTGTCGCGTCCGACGCGACGAAAACCTGATACCCCGCCTCGAGCAGGCTTGCGGCAGTCTGCACGACGCAGATATGCGCTTCCATTCCCGCCAGGATGATCTGGTGCCGTCCAAGAGCGGTCAGGGCTGACGAAAACGCGCTGTCTTCCATGCAGGAAAAATGCACTTTCTCGAAGACTGGGAAGCCAGTAGCGACGGACGCGAGCTCGGCCATCGTATGGCCCAGCCCCGCCGGATATTGCTCGGTCAACAGCACCGGGACACCGACTTCGCGCGCGGCCTCGATCAGCAGTCCGGCATTCTTCAAAGTTCGCGCTGGCGCTAACATGGCTGGAACCAGCCGTTCCTGCATGTCGATAACGACGAGAGCGGAATCCTTAGCTCTGATCAACATGCATTCCGTCCTCCCTTTCGACAGATAAAACCATCGGTAAACGTCCGTCAACTGGTATGCCAAACGCCAGATACCGTCAAGAGAATGTCGGGAATATCAGCTATTCCGGTACTTAGAACCCCTGTAATCCTTAGGTTTCCGCATTCCAACGGGGAATTCCCCAATTGCCCATTGACGCGTCAGCGCTCCGATGTATGGTATACCACATAAGGCACACGCAAGCGGCTCGATGCCGTTTCGACAGATGCCGGGGTGCGAAGCAGGGGAGGCGTTCGGACTGTGTCGATTACCAGCAAGCTGACGCCGATCGCCGTGAACTTCACGCTGAAGGATCACACCTACGACGTGCTCCGCGAAGCCATCCTTGACATGAATATCTACGACGAAGGCGCCGATCTGCGTCTCGATGAGCGCACCATCGCCGGACAGTTGGGAATATCGCGCACACCCATTCGCGAAGCCTTGGCGCGATTGGCGCAAGAGGGTTTTGTGGAAATCCTCCCGCGCAAAGGGGTGTTCGTCAAGCGCAAGTCCATGAACGAAGTGCTGGAGATGGTCGTCACCTGGGCGGCGCTGGAAAGCATGGCGGCCCGGCTCGCCGCGGAGCGCGCCTCAACGGCGGAACTCGGCTCCTTGCGCAAATTCGCGATGAAGCACAGCACCCATGCCGCGCGCGCCGACATCGAGGAATATTCGGAAGCCAATATCGTGTTTCACCAGCGCATCCTGGAACTCTCCGGCTGCGCGCTGCTCAAGTCGACGGCTGACGGTCTGTTCCAGCACATGCATGCCGTGCGCCGGCGGGCGATGGGCGAAAACGATCGGGCGACGCGATCGGTGGTCGACCACATGGAGATCGTCGAGGCGCTCGAGGCGCGCGACGCCGATGTCGCCAGCCGCCTGGTGCGCGAGCACACCATGAAGCTGCATGATCATGTGCGGGCCGCCTGGGTTCGCATCGAATCGCTGAATCGTAAACGCATTGAGGCCGGGTGAACGGTTTCGCATGTCACAGAGGGAGTCGACTGCGAGGTCGACCCAGCCGAAGGGCTTCCGGGAGGAAACAGAATGTCAGCAGTAGCGAAAAGCACGGAAACGGATGTCGCTGAGGCCGATGCGCAGCAGGCGCTGACGGATGGGTTTCACCTTGTCATCGACGCGCTCAAGCTCAACGACATCAATACGATCTATGGTGTTCCGGGCATCCCGATCACCGATTTCGGCCGCATGGCGCAAGCGGAGGGGATGCGCGTCATCTCGTTTCGGCACGAACAGAATGCCGGCAACGCCGCGGCCATCGCCGGTTATCTCACGCAGAAGCCCGGCATCTGCCTGACGGTTTCGGCGCCTGGCTTCCTGAATGGTCTGACGGCTCTGGCGCACGCCACCACCAATTGCTGGCCGATGATCCAGATTTCCGGCTCGTCCGAGCGCGAAATCGTCGATCTTCAGCAGGGCGACTACGAGGAGATGGACCAGCTGGCGATCGCCAAACCGCTGTGCAAGGCCGCCTACCGCATCCTGCACGCCGAGGATATCGGCATCGGCATCGCCCGGGCCATCCGGGCGGCGGTCTCGGGGCGTCCCGGCGGTGTCTATCTTGATCTGCCCGCGAAGTTGTTCGGTCAGGTCATGGACGCCGCGGCCGGTGCCAAGTCACTGGTCAAAGTCATCGATCCGGCCCCCAAGCAACTGCCCGCGCCGGATGCCGTCGCCCGCGCGCTGGAGGTGATCAAGGGGGCGAAGAAGCCATTGATCATCCTCGGCAAGGGCGCCTCCTATGCCCAGGCCGACGACGAGATCCGCGCGCTGGTCGAAAACAGCGGCATTCCCTACCTGCCGATGAGCATGGCCAAGGGACTGCTTCCCGATACGCATCCGCAATCGGCGGGCGCCGCGCGCTCGCTGGTGCTCAAGGAAGCCGATGTCGTCGTGATGATCGGCGCCCGCCTCAACTGGCTGCTGTCTCACGGCAAGGGCAAGCAGTGGGGCTCCGAGCCGAAGAAGTTCGTCCAGATCGACATCGAGCCGAGGGAAATGGACAGCAATGTCGAGATCGCGGCCCCCCTGGTCGGCGATATCGGCTCCTGCGTGTCCGCGCTGCTCGCTGGCATGGATGGTAGCTGGCAGGCCCCGCCCGCCAGTTGGACCGACATGATCCGGGAGAAGGTCGAGGCCAACGTCGCCAAGATGGCGCCGCGGCTGATGAACAACAATTCGCCAATGGATTTCCATGGTGCGTTGGGTGCCTTGAAGACGATCATCAAGGAGCGTCCCGACGCCATCCTCGTCAATGAGGGCGCCAACACGCTGGATTTCGCTCGGTCGATCATCGACATGTACAAACCCCGCAAGCGGCTCGACGTCGGCACCTGGGGCGTCATGGGCGTCGGTATGGGCACCGCCATCGCGGCAGCGATCGAGACCGGCCAGCCGGTGCTGGCGGTCGAGGGCGACAGCGCCTTCGGTTTCTCCGGCATGGAGGTGGAGACGATCTGCCGGTACAATTTGCCGGTGTGCATCATCGTCTTCAACAACAACGGCATCTATCGCGGCACCGACGTCAATCCGACCGGCGGGGCGGACGCCGCGACGACCGTCTTCGTCAAGAATGCTCGCTACGACAAGATGATGGAAGCGTTCGGCGGCGTCGGCGTCTACGCCACGACGCCGGACGAATTGCGCCGCGCCGTCAACGAAGCGATGGATTCCGGTAAGCCTACCCTCATCAACGCGGAGATCGACGAAAAGGCCGGCACCGAAAGCGGCCGCATCGGCAATCTCAACCCACAAAGCGTCGTTGCCAAGAAATAGCGTCAACGCCGCCGATTGAACTCAGAACAGCAGGTACCCGCCATGAAGGCACTGGAAGGCATCAAGATCCTGGATTTCACCCATGTCCAGTCCGGACCGACCTGCACGCAGTTGCTGGCCTGGTTCGGAGCGGACGTCATCAAGGTGGAACGGCCGGGCGTGGGCGACGCGACGCGCAAGCAGTTGGTCGACGTACCGGGTGCCGATAGCCTCTATTTCACCATGCTCAACCACAACAAGCGGTCGATCGAGCTGGATTCCAAGAACGTCACCGGCAAGGAAGTGCTGACCCGGCTGGTCGAGGAATGCGACGTCCTGGTGGAGAACTTCGCGCCCGGCGCGCTGGATCGGATGGGCTTTTCCTGGGAGCGGATCCAGGAGATCAACCCCCGCATCATCATGGCCTCGATCAAGGGCTTCGGTCCGGGTAAATATGCCGACTGCAAGGTCTACGAGAACGTCGCGCAGTGCGCTGGCGGCTCGGCTTCGACGACCGGTTTCCTCGACGGGCCGCCTTTGGTGACCGGCGCGCAGATCGGCGATTCCGGCACGGGACTGCATTTGTGTCTCGGTATCGTGACCGCCCTGTTCCAGCGCGAGAAGACGGGGCGCGGCCAGAAGGTCTCCTGCGCGATGCAGGACTCCGTGCTCAATCTTGCCCGGGTGAAACTGCGCGATCAGCAGCGCCTGGAAAAGGGTCCGTTGAAGGAATACTCGCAGTATGGCGAGGGCATCCCCTTCGGCGAAGCGACGCCGCGCGCCGGCAATGATTCCGGTGGCGGCCAGCCCGGCCGCATTCTCAAATGCAAAGGCTGGGAACAGGATCCCAACGCCTACACCTATTTCATCATCCAGGCCGCGGCATGGGAGAAGGTTTGCGACGTCATCGACAAGCCGGAGTGGAAGACCCAGGCAGGCTATGCCAAGCCGCCGGAGCGGCTCGACAAGCTCAACGAGATCTTCTCGACCATCGAGGAGTGGACCAAGACGAAGACCAAGTTCGAGATCATGGATATCTGCAATCCGCTGGACATTCCTGTCGGGCCGATCCTTTCCATGAAAGAAATCGCCGAGGATGAAGGGCTTTACGCGACCGGAACAATGGTCCGCGTCGCTCATCCCGAGCGCGGCGAATATCTCAGCGTCGGCTGCCCGATCAAGCTGTCGGACAGCCCTGCGGAAGTGCTCCGCTCGCCGCTGTTGGGTGAACACACGGCGGAAATCCTGTCGGATGTGCTTGGCTATCGCGGCGACGACCTCAAACGGGTCATCGGCTCGGGCGCCGTGGGAGACGTCAAGGCGGAAGCAGCGGAATAAAACGGACGCAGCGATAAAGCCGTGCCGTTCAGGGAGGAAATATGCGTATCGTAGTTCACGGCCAACAAGCCTTTGGAAAGGCCGTTCTGGAACGGTTGCTGGAGCGCGGCGAAGATGTCGTCGCGGTCTGCACCGCCCCCACGAAGGAAGGCAAGCCAGAGGACCCGTTGGCCGAGCTGGCCCGGGAAAAGGGGATCGCGCTGCATCAGCCGGCTTCGTGGAAGACACCCGAAGCGCTGGAATTGATGCAGTCCTTCGACGCTGACGTCTGCATGATGGCCTATGTGCTGCTGTTTGTGCCGGAGGCGGTGCGCGACGCGCCTAAATTCGGAACGTTCCAGTATCACCCATCGCTGTGCCCCCATCATCGTGGGCCGAGCTCGATCAACTGGCCCATCGCGATGGGCAGGGAGCAGACTGGACTCACCATCTTCTGGCCCGATGACGGGCTCGATGAAGGTCCGATCCTGCTGCAGAAAACCTGCGCGATCGGACCGGACGAAACCTTGGGCGACGTCTACTTCAAGAAGCTTTTCCCGATGGGCGTCGACGCCATGATGGAGAGCCTCGACCTGGTGAAGGCGGGGGTTATCCTCAAGCACGACCAGCGGCTCGACCAAGGCTCCTACGAGAGCTGGTTCAAGAAGGCGAACGCGGAAGTCGACTGGGCGAAGCCGGTCGCCGACCAGTACAACATCATCCGCGCGGCCAACCCGGCGCCAGGCGCCTGGACGACCCACAAGGGCGACACCGTCCAGATCTACGACTCGGCCCGCGCCGACGGCGAGGGAACGGCTGGACAAATCGTCGAGGTCTCGGCGGAAGGCGTAACCGTTCAGGGTAACGGTGGCCGCATCATCATCAAACGCGTTCGTCCTGCGGGCGGAGACAAGCAGCCGGCGGCCGACTGGGCCGCATCGGCGGGCCTTTCCGCCGGCGACATCCTCGGATCATAACTCGGGAAAAGATATTATTATGGCGTTCAAGACCGACATTGAGATTGCCCGCGAGGCGAAGAAGCTGCCGATTCAGGAGATCGGGGCGAAGCTGGGGATCGGGCTCGAGG
>NZ_JAZHLJ010000132.1:0-6008 GCF_036549495.1 Aurantimonas sp. C2-5-R2 | reverse complement strand
GCGTCACATTCACAGACGGCGTCGCCACGCAGGGCGCCGACAACCGCGCCGCTTGATCAAGCCGCGTCACCCAAAATCGGCCATAGCTCTCCGGTGCTTGAAGCCCGTCACACCCCAGGGAAACCCGCCGGGAAAGGCGTACCATGCGGATTCTCACAGTACGATCGGCTCGGCCCCGACGGCGTCCGGTTGTGATGCTGGGCGCGCGCCGACCGGCGTTCAGCCTGTTCGTCGGCATGTTCGCCGTCCTCGCCCGGCGGTGCGGCGTAACGCCCCCTTTCACAGAGATTGAATCAGATCAAGACAATCAGATGAACCATTTATGGGGACGCGCCCCAGGGCTCCGGCAACCTTAAAATCGCTATCCGCTGAGCTACCATGCCGGAGACACGGCCTCGACACCGGCAGAATTGGAACCGCACCGCCAGATCTCGCACGGCACCTCGGATACGGTGGCGTCTAACTGTTTGAGAAATATGGTGGGCCCGGTAGACTCCACATTGAGTAAATTTTCAATAACGAAATGAATGTTTTAGCTAATCACACGAATTGATAATGCCAACGATTCTACCAACGTTCTCCCGCGCTCCCCCCCTGCCGATCCCCTTCGGAGTTTCCCGTATTTCCCCGTTGCTACCCTTCTTTATCGTGGACACCGCATTCCTTCAATGTTATTGAAAATCGATAATCTTGAAGTTCTTCTGCGGTACGTGGGAGTGGTTTGCACGTGACTATTACGCCAGAGCAGTGCCGCATGGCACGTGCCGGGTTGCATATCAGCCAAGCCGACTTGGCGCATCGCGCGAACGTTGCACCCGCCACCATCGCGGAATTCGAGAAGGGAAGAAGAACACCCTATGACCGCACGGTGCGCGACATCCAACGCGTTCTCGAAGAGGCAGGGGCGACCTTTGTAGACGGCGGCGTGACGCTCACGGCGGAGCAAGAAAAATGACCAACACTGCAATCCAACAGCCAGCCGACGTGCCCCTTAACGGCACAACAAAGGTCAGTGTCGATTGGCTGAAGCTCGACCGCGAGAACCCGCGCCTGGTAGGCATAAGCGCTCGCACGACAGAGGAAAGTATCGTCGCGCAGCTTTATCGTGGCGAAGAATTGGGTGAATTGCTTCAGTCGTTTGCGGCCAATGGGTATCTGGACATCGAACCGCTGATTGTCTGGCTAGACCCTGCCGACCAAAAGTTCACGGTACTTGAAGGCAACCGTCGGCTTGCGGCGATCCGGTTATTTCTGGAGCCTGAGCTTGTCGATGCCATCGCCAAGAATGAGCGCCTTAAAATCGGTATCCCCGAGATAACCCCCGCAACCTTGACGACGCTCTCGGAGGTATCCGTTTATCGCGTGCCCGACCGCGACTCGGCCCGGTCTTTCATTGGCTTCAAGCACATTAACGGTGCGGCGAAGTGGGAGTCTTACGCCAAGGCGAAATTCGCGGCCGAGTGGTATAAGTCAGGCAATGTGTCGCTTGAGGAAATTTCCGAGAAGATCGGCGATCGGCATGACACCATCAAACGAATGGTCGCGGCAATCTACGTGCTAGAGCAGGCCGAGCGCGAGAGCGTCTTTTCGCTGTTGGATCGGAAGATTACCAAGTTCAACTTCTCTCACCTATATACAGCCCTCTCTCGGACCCCTTACATGACCTATTTGGGGCTAGAGACCGCATGGTCCCGATATGACCCCAAACCCGATCCTGTTCCCGCTGATAGGTTGGACCGGCTCCGGGAAGTGCTGGTGTGGATTTACGGCTCTAAGGACGAAAACAAGGAGCCGGTCGTTCAGTCGCAGAATCCTGACATCAAGAACCTTGGTGAAACCCTCGCTAGCGCCGAAGGTCTCCATATCCTCCGCGCTGGAGGCACGCTGGCGGAAGCACACGCCAGCACTCGGCCCGCTGACGAAACCCTCTCGGCATCGCTCATCCGAGCCCGTAGCACACTCCGCGAGGCGGCGAACAGTTTGCGTGGCTATGACGGGCGGGACCAATCGCTTCTGAACATCGCAGAAGATGTTTCCGAAACGGCACAGACAATATTTGATAGAATGAGGAAAAAATACCATGATGCCATGGGAGATGACCGTGGCAGTTGAGCTTTACTTTCCTCATGACGAAATAGACACCAAGAATCCAAATTTTGATCTAGCGGCCGATTACCTTGAATTGACCGCTTTCTTTTCGGATCAATCAAGATCATTCACAAAAGACTTAATCAATGCGACGGAGATAGGCGCCGAAGAAGACTACAGCGACGTAGACGAAGAAATGACCGACAGGGAAGAAATTGTCTCCGGTGCGGTCAGGAGAATCGACGTCCGACGCGATGCGCTCGGGGAAGCATATCCGTTTACTTTGGACGAAAGCGGGGATGTCCTGACATACGTCGGTCAAGAGCCGACATATGGGCAGGCGGCCTATCTCCTTTCGCTGATCCTTTCCCATCTGAAGTCTGTGTCCCCAATCCTCGTTGGGTCGGCCGTCTACCCTTCCGAAGCAGAGGTTATCGAACTGCGGAAATATTTCCAGTACTTCGCTACGGCAGCTTTGGCGGCCGAAGTGAATGGCCGAGCTTGGTCATTTGGTCATCCCCGCCCGGACAAGACCAACTTTCATGCGAAATTGGCCGAGATTTGGGGGGTCTTTCGCGACGGCATCTTACAGCCCGCGATAGGGGCGCCCACCAGGCCACAAGATGACCAGATAGATGTGTTCGCCGCTCGTCTTCACCGGGACGGCTTACCCGGCTTCCTGCTTGCAGCCGGTCAAGTCGCAACGGGCAACAACTGGCGCGACAAATCTCTTCGCAATCACTTAGAGAAGGTCTTTCCGAGTCGGTGGTTTGGGCAGCAGCCGGTGACACAGATGATGTGCTACCATATCATCCCGTTTACCCGCCCGGATGCCGATTTCGTTGACGACTGCCGCCTTCTCGGGAACGTCCTTCATCGTCTTCGGGTCCCGCTTCGTGTAGCCGAAGCGCAAGGGCTCCACGATCAAGGTATGGCTATCGAAGCCTTCGACCAACTCCCCGTGGCAGTGGATTGGGTGAAGGCTTATGCGACAAGGGGAACGGCAGCCGCATGAGACATCGCTTCCATTCCATCTGCCCATATTTCGCGATGTTCCCCGAAGCGTTTGTGGAGAAGCACCTCGCCGCCTCCCGCTACAAAGGAGTGGTATTCGATCCGTTCTGCGGTCGGGGAACCACAGTATTTGAGGCATTGTTGAACGGCAGGGAAGCCGCCGGTTGCGATCTTCACCCGGTAGCTATCTGCATTACTGGCGCCAAGTGCGACCCACCCGATCGCGACGAAGTTCTTGTTCGGCTCGATGAACTAGAAGCATTGTTCTCGATTATTCCTCCGCCCACCCTTACCGACGAAATGACAGACTTCTTCGCTGCCTGTTTCCACGTGCACACCTATGAGGAAGTGCGGTTCCTTCGCGCTAATCTGGACTGGCGGAATGACCGCACTGACCGTTTCATTGCCGCCCTCTGCCTCGGGGCCCTTCACGGCGAATCCCACCGGAGCCCGAACTACTTCAGCAACAGGATGCCTCGAACAATCAGCACCAAACCGGTATACTCCGTGCGCTGGTGGAGCAAACACGGGTACGTCGCACCGCGCCGCGATGTGTTCGCTATCCTGCGCAATATGGCCGATTTCCGTTTTCGGTCACCCCCGCCAGATAGTCGCGGGGTGATCGTCGAGTCCGATGCTCGGAAAGCGAATACCGCGTTCCCCCAATTGGAAGGCAAGGTGACGGACATCGTCACTTCGCCGCCTTATCTTGACACGACCAATTATCGAGAAGACCAGTGGCTGCGCCTTTGGTTCTTGGGTGAAGACCCCAAAAGCACCCAAGCGCGCGACGACGGACGCCACTACAGTAAAACGCTCTACTGGAATTTTTTGAAGGAAGCGTGGGAAGGAGTCGCTCCGCTACTGGCGCCGCAGGCGAGGATAGTTGTACGGATCGGCGGACGAAAGCTGTCCAAGGAAGAGATGTTCGCTAGCCTGTTGGCGAGCCTGAAGGACGCGACGGGCCGCGACGTGAAGCCTGCCGATGACGGTGTCACGACCCCTGTCAAAAGAACACAAGCCAACAGCTTCCGGGGCGCGAAGGCTTCTCCTACGGTCGAACACGACTTCTGCTTCGTGATTGGATAGCACCGACCGCCGCAATAGGCGCATCTTGTAGAAACCGAAATTTCCGCAAAGATCGAGACGACGGGGCTCCGTGATCGCCGCAATGACCGCCTTCAAGACGGACCCATGATCATCCTACCTGAACCGGTGAAGGCACTCTATGCGGCGCACAGGGCCATGTGCCAGGACTTCGCCCATACCGGACTGACGTTCACCCTTGACGGCAAGTTGGTGGGGGACATTGACGAAGCGGTGGTGGCTGAAGCCTTCGGAATCACCTTGTGCCGACGGCGGACACCCGGTGTTGACGGGCACGCGACGGACGGACGATCGGTGCAGATCAAGGCCACGGGGCTTCCGAAAGCCGGTCCAGCCTTTACCCCCGGCGAAGGCATTGCCGATCACCTGATTTTCGTTCGGATAGATTTCGGCGCCGGGAACGCGGTCGTGCTGTACAACGGACCGGAAGCGCCGGTGCGCCTGTTGCTGCCCGCCAGATGGGCCGGGACGAAGGTCATTCCTCTTTCGCGGGTGCTGGCAACCCATGCCACGGTGAGCGAGGAACAGCGTTTGCCCCTTATGGGGTGAGTGGCGGCCCCGCGCGTCTGGCGTTGTGGGAAGGCGGTTGCCAACGGACACGATGGTCGCTCGGGTCCTTGGAGGGCGGGGGTGCCCTACCGGGGAGTGCGCTGAGGCCCGGTTCACGACAGTTTGTAGTCTCTCCGGGAAATCATCATTTGAGAATCCCGGTTGCTTACCGGTGGGCGGGGTGTAACCGTGCCGTTTGCTTACGCCATGATTACGCGTGGCTGATTACGACCTAACCGTTTGATTTCAATTGTTTATTCCCCCTGTTGTAAGCATGTAAGCAATATAATCCCCAACGGCTACAAACGGTTTCTCCGGTTGCCGTGACGCCTACCCCCTACCGTGTAACGGCAAAACGCGCGTATCCCCCGCCGCCTATATAGGAACGCTTGCTTACGCTTACGGCGCCCCTCCACCGGAAGGTAAAAACAACATTGAAATCATAGCGTTAAGCGTCTTCGGGCGGTGTAAACGAGAAATTTCGATTCCGCTTACACCAGCCCGTCAAAGTCGTCGTCCTGCCGCTGCTTCTTCAGCCGCGCAAGATCGGCGGGCGTCCGTCTGAAGATTTGCGTGACGCCATACCCCGGAAAACGCTCCACCTTCCGGCGGGCTTCCCACCCGATCTTTCGCAGGCTCTTGCCGATCATCCGCGACTCCGTGGTGGTGGGCGGCTTGTTTCCCCCGAGCGCTTCTTTCCAGATTTGGGCGATGCACGTTGTCATGCGGGTGTAGGTCACTTCATCCATCCGCCCCCGTGTAGCGGGGGTATCAAGCCACTCCTGAATCATGCCTGCGGTGGCGTCGGTGTCGTTGACCGTGCGGCGGCTTTCCTGAACCTCACCGGCGATCCGGCAGGCCTCGGGGTCCGTCAGGTAAAGGGGAAGAGTGCCTTCCGGCTGGTCCTGCCGCATCTGGCGATAGAGATGCAGCGCTTCCGCCCAAAGCTGGTGGACGACTTCCTTCAGCCGGTCGGTGTCGATTTCCTCGACTTCGCAACGGACGGGCCACCAGCGCCGATTGCCGGTGTCGTCCACCAAATAGGAGTCCTGATTGGTCGTGCCCATGAACACGCACTGCCGCAGGAAGACCCTCGGCAGGCGGCCGTAGCTCAGGCGGACGGTCGAATGCGAAGCGGAGACGAACGCCTTGACCTCCTCCGGAGCGTGTCAACGAATGTGAGACAGCCGGAGCGATAGATTAAGCTTGGAGTTGGAGCTTGTTGTTGGGCGGATTGATCCAGACGGCGG
>NZ_JAZHLJ010000131.1:0-6053 GCF_036549495.1 Aurantimonas sp. C2-5-R2 | reverse complement strand
TGAAAAGCCCGTTGCCTCCGTTTCCAGGGCCGCGTAACCTTCAACCCGGCATCGCCGCTCAACGAAGTTCAACAAACTTCGGGACATCCCCGACACGACAATCATCTGTTTCCCGTCACCCCCGCCGCCGCCGCCAAAAGCCGTTAGCGTACACGGCTGCAGAAATTCCCACGGAGCCCCGGAATGCGAGATTGGGCGCATGGGTCTTGATCAGCGCCCGTTGGTATTATCGACGCTTTCTACCAGCCTTGGGCGTAAGCAGCCGCCCGACGCGGATCCGCGCCGGCTTCTAACGTCCCGCTTTCAAGGTCAGACCGAACCAGGCAAACGCCGCCGGCGCGCCAGAGCCGATCCGGCCAGACGACGACCTCATGTCCAATCTCAGATAAGCCTTGGAGTGTCGCAGGCGGGATCCGTCCCTCGATGCAGATTCGCCTCGGAAAGGCGACATGCGGCGCAAACGAATCAGGTTGGCTATTAGTAATAAAGCGAGGCGCCTCGATCGCCGATTGGGGATCCATGGCAAAGATTTGCATATTGAGAAGCACCTGAAGCACGGCCTGAATCTGGCTATCGCCGCCCGGACTTCCAATTGGCATGACAATCTTTCCCGGCGTCACGACCATTGCAGGGTTGGGGGTCAGTCTCGGCCTCTTTCCTGGGGCGACGGAGGCTGGATGGCCAGCGATCGCACGCGATTGAGAGCCGCGGGATGAAGGAGCCAAGCCGGTACCAGGGATCACGATCGTATCACTGCATACGTCGCTCGGACAAATCGAGATAGCATTGCCGTCGCGGTCAACGACGCCGACATAGGAGGTATCAAAAGGCCCGGTCTGCTCCAATTCGTGCGGAGCCGCGGGTATCGACTGTCGCGGCGCGCCCTCACCTCCTGCTGGAGGAAGTCCTGGCCAAGCGCGATTGCTGTCGATCAGAGACCGCCGCTCGTCGGCGTATGCCTGAGACAGCAGCATGTCGCTAGGAATTTTAATAAAATCCGGATCACCGTAATATTCTTCACGATCCGCCAGGGCCAGCTTGATACTTTCTGCCACATGATGAATGTATTCCGTCGTATTGTGCCCCATACGAGCAAGATCGATTCCGTTAGTTATGTTTATAGCTTGAAGCAGCGTTGGACCCTGGCACCAAAACCCGCAAGAGTATACATCCATATCTCCCATCTTTGTGCAAAGAGCCGGCTCCTTCTTTACTTCATAGTTCGCAAAATCGCCTTCAGTCATCAGGCCACCATTCTCACGATGGAAGTTAACGATCGAACGCATGATATCGCCGCGGTAGAAGGCATCGCGAGCAGCCCTTAGTCCTTGCTGTCTATCATCTCCTCGGCTGATGGCGGCTCGCTCTTCGTCTGCTATATACTGAAGGCTGGCTCCGAGATCCGACTGGATGAAAAGATCCCCGACGTTTGGCGACTTCCCGCCAGGTAAGTATATGGCGCTGTTGGAGTCCCAGCGTCTGATTTTGTCCGCTACCATCGCGAGTTGCTCAGCCAGAAATGGATACATAACGAAACCATCCCTAGCGAACCTGATAGCAAAGGAAGAGACATCACAGAACGACATCGTCCCATAATCACTGAGTGCTGTCAGGCAAGCCGCTGGTGCCGCTGGAATAACAGTTCTCAGTAGCCCTTCTGGAATCGCTCCCCCAAACTCTCGAATGAAGTACTCACAATTTGCCGCTGCGGGCCAATGACCGACACCGTCGATTGTCATCAGCTCCTCGCGATCGGCCATCCAGATCATCATTGGCGATACGCCGGCGATGTTTACTTGGTCGCTGTGCACTACTCCTAGAACAAGACATGCCGCGATCCCCGCGTCCACTGCATTGCCGCCATTTTCAAGAATTTGGAATGCTGCCTGCGTTGCTAGATAGTGGCCGGTGGAAACCGCATGAGACCGGGCCGCGATGACGGCCCGTCCTGCCTTGAAAGTGCTTTCGGCGGCAGGTCCTGATTGCGAAACGGAATCGATTGACATGTGCTTCTCCATTCGGTGTTGGCGATGTTCGAAGACTGCAGAGAAGTGGCCCAGCGGTCCTCGATCGAGGCGATTGACAATGGTCCTCTCAGCTCAAGTCGATAATTGGCGAAACCCGCTCGCTGATAACGTCTAGTGGTGGAAATCTAACATTTGGTGCCCGGGATATCGTCTGGAGGCCGGCCAAGCCGGGTGTTGGCCTCGGAACCATCTGTCGGACTTGAACCACTAGATAGTAATGTGAACCACCCCGACAGCGCGTGCCCTGCTGCACAAGTACTTCTACGGCCGCACTCTGGTCGCGAGATCTGCGCTTACGGCCTCGCTACGAAACTTCAAGTGACCTACCTTCAAGACCAGGAAGGAGACCCTCTTGTTGCTCTTTTTGCAGGGTTCGATCGCCTGCGAGCGACGGCGGTGAGTTATCGTTTTACCGACGCAGGAAATACCGGAGCTGCTGAATCCAGCCAGTCACCGTGACCGTCGGTATCGGCGTCCGCCATGAAGGGCGGATCCTGTAGTCACACCTTCTCGCTCCTCATAGCGGATCGTTCGTGACCCGCGGCGGGATAGCCACGGCGACGGGCCCGGGAAATCCACCAATGCACCAGATATAGCAGCACAGTAGTGGCGATACCGGCGAAATCGCTGATCGGTTCTGGATAGATTAGCGCACCACCGGCCACCGAAAGCGCGGCGCGGCTTGGCCAACCAATGCCGCCGACACGGTATAGATAGCCCTCAAGCGCAGAGGCCAGCAGCCATATAGCGATGAGCGCAGAAATGCTTGCGAGCGCGATACCGCTGATCGGCCCCTGCAGGATCAACGACGGATTGAGTACGAACAGAAAGGGTAGGACAAAGAGTACGCTGCCAAGCCGCATGGCGTACAATCCTGTTTTGGTGGCATCGGCACCGGCCATACCGGCGGCTGTGATCGCCGCAAGCGCCACAGGCGGAGTAATATAGGACATCATGCCCCAGTAAAGAATGAACAGATGGCTGGCGAGTGGATGCAATCCTGCCTCTACCAGTGCCGGTGCCAGCAAGATAGAGAGGAAAATATAGCACGCACTCACTGTCATGCCCATTCCGAGGATGAAACTGGTCACCGCACCGGCTGCAAGCATCAGTGGTATGCTGTCGCCCGCGTAGAGCAGCAACTCACGGGAGAAGGCGCCAGCGACGCCAGTGTACGCCAGTCCACCTACCACCAATCCTATGCCAGCGAGAATGGCCACCAGATTGCCAACACTGCGGGCGATTTCTATCAGCAGATCCCGCACTCGGGCTACGTTCAAACGGTTGTGGCGCCTGAACAGTGAGATTACCAGCAGCACCGCCGTCGCATAATAGGGTGCATAGGCTTCCAACCGCATAACTAGCAGCATGTAGATGAGCATCACTAGGCTCAACAGGTATGGCCAGCCCTCCTTGAGCGTCTCGCCGAGTTGCGGGATCTCTTCGGGCGGCAGACCCTTTAGGTTCTTGCGGGCGGCATAATTGTCGACCTGCAACAGCAGAGCGACGAAAAAAAGAAGAGCCGGCAGGGTCGCGGCGATCATCACCTCAGCATAGGACACGCCGAGGAACGAGGCCATGATGAAAGCGACGGCACCCATGACTGGCGGCATTAGCGTTCCGCCAGTAGAGGCGCAGGCCTCAATGGCAGCGGCGTAGTGCGCCGGATAGCCGGCGCGTTTCATGGTGGGGATGGTGATGGAACCTGTGGTGAGAATATTAGAGATCACGCTTCCCGACAGGCTTCCCATGAAGGCGCTTGAGATCACTGCGACCTTCGCCGGACCGCCCCGGCTCTTACCCATCAGAGCCGTAGCAAGTCGCATAAAGAACTCGCCGCCACCAGTTATCGTCAGCGCCACGCCGAATAAGACAAAGCCGATTACTAAGTTGGCGACGACCTGCATAGGAATGCCAATGACGCTCTCCACGCCCAAAATGTGCGCGCGTATCGTTCCACCCAGATCGAAGGCATTCCCCCAGAGAAAACCTGGCATATACCCAGCGTAGAGCGGATAGCTGCCGAAGATTAGGGCGACCGCCAACAGAGGCCAACCGCCACAGCGTCGCACGCCCTCGAGCACTAACGCCAAAAGCACGCAGGAGGCGACCATTGCCTCCGGAGGGGCCATGAATTCCCAGCCTTCTCGGATGATTTGCAGAGCGTGGGAGCCTAAATAAGCCGTTGAGGCGATGGCCGTGGCGGCGAACAACCAGTCGTACCAAGGAATGCGATTCGCGTCTTTGCTGCACGCTGGGTAACAGAGAAATGCCGCAGCGAGAAAGATACCGATGAGGTAATAAAGATAGCCGTTGCCCAGCGGCTGAAAACCGAACAGTCCCAGCACAAATGTCTGATTGACGGTCATGGCCAGGCCGATGATCCCTAGCGCAATGACTATCCAGTAAGCTATACCGACGAGACGATCTTTCGGTGGGTGTTCAACTATGACCTGCGACACATTTGGTTCAGAAGAGGCGTGCATAGATGTGCATCCAACTTGAGCAAGGCTGGGGCGGCAGTCTGTGCGACCGCCCCATGGGCGCTCACTGACGCGCTTACTCTAGATTGGCGAGCGCCTGCTGACGATGCTGCTCCCAGAGCTTGGTGAACTCTTCGTCACTCACGTCTTTGCCCTCGGCGATGGCCCGCTCCCAAGCTGAGAGGAGGGCGTCAAGCCGAGCGACGCGGGCGTCGTTCCACGCCTGATGCTCGTCGGTCCAGACACCGATCTCCTTCAAGTAGCGGATGGCTCCCTCATGAAAGGGTGTGCCGATCGGTGGTGTGCCAGCCATTTCCAGATCCCACCGAGGTGTCACCGCGGTGGAGTCTTTATACATGCCGTAGGTTTCGTCGAGGGCTTTAATGACGGCATAGACTTCGTCGGCGTCCCGGTCCGCGGTAGTAGTCAACTCTGGATAGCTGTAAGCCACCAAGCTGACGGGGTTTTTTTGTGAGATACCCGCGCCCACGGTTTCCGTGAAGGGTCTGAAGAACGGAGCTATCTCACGCATCCGCGCCCAGCCTTCCTTGTCATCGGCTGGAATGTCCAACCAATAGATATCACGTGGGGACTCTGCAAGCTCATACAGCTGGGTAGACGTGGTGGTGCTGCAGGCCGCATCCGCCCTGTCCTGAGCAAGTGAACTCATCGCTGCACCGAAGGTAGGAAACATGACGGCCTGAACATCCTCGCGCGTTAAATTAGCGAACGCGAGGATAGCATCGCACTTGACGTTGGTTGAGGGATTTCCCGCGACGTAGGCAACCCGTTTGCCCTCCAAGTCCGCAATGGAACGGATATTGGCATCCGCTGCGGTGGGCATGCCAAAGGAAGACGGTCGACCTGCTAGCGCGCGAAGGTTCTGAGGCCCCCAGCGACGGTTGGCGAAATCGTACGTACCCTCGGAGGAAAAGAAAGCTTCCGAGGCGAGGAAGCCGTAGTCAGCGCGACCCTGAACAATCGGTTGAAGTGTACCAATACCCGAGCCAGCTGGAAGAATGCGCACGCGGGTTCCGTATTCTTTGCCGAATGCGTTGGCGATCGCAGATGCTTCAGCGTATCCTGCCGAACCTATATCAAACGATGTCCAAGTCATAGTGTCTGGCAGCTCGTTCGCCTGGGCAGTGATAGTGAAGGCGAGGGTCGCGACAGTGACAGTGGCAAGATAGTGTCTGAAACGCCGTGCGGTCGCTCGATAGGCTACATGCCTATCTGCACTCACACTAGCAGGCGATTCGCCGGATAATCTTTTCGAGGTCATCAGATACACTCCGTTCTTTGCATGAAGAGCCAAACAGATCGTTGCGATGCACCAAATACCTCGCACCGCAACAATAGCTCACAAGTTATCTGGCTGTGAACGTTTCACACAGGTGTTTTTTTTGCAAGGAAAAACAGGCCATTTTTTCACAGCCTGAGATGCACTCCTCGTCTAAGCTCGACTTTGGCCATTTTGAGCGGGTTTTCGCTCAAGCGTGGATCCAGAAATCCGGCTCGGCGGCGATATAGTCGAGAGCCTTGT
>NZ_JAZHLJ010000130.1:0-6179 GCF_036549495.1 Aurantimonas sp. C2-5-R2 | reverse complement strand
GACTGCGGGAACGGCAGGTCTTCACGGGCCAGGACATCCATGCCCAACACTAGATCTAGTGGGTGTGGGAATCAACCGGATAGGCAAGGAACGAACTCGTTACGTCGGATCAGAAAGCTGCCCTCGATTTCTACCACGAGATGTTCGGCTGGGAGAATGGCGGCTCAATGCCGATGGGCGGTGACATGGGCGACTACACCTTCATCAATTACAACGATGAGATGATCGGCGCGGTGATGGATGCCCCCAAAAAGGACGCGAAACCGTTCTGGAACTTTGCCCTGCAGGTGGCCGATATCGATGCAGCGAAGGCAGCGGTGGAAACCGGCGGAGGTACGGTCCGGATCGGCCCGACCGAACTGCCGAACGACAGCGGATGGCTGATCCAGGCGACCGATCCGCGGGGAGTTAAGATCATGTTCGTGGGTTCGTGGGTTCGCGGGAGACGGGATCATGACCGACCCGGCCCGTACCCTTACACTAAGCCGGCTTCTCGACGCTCCGCGGGAGAAGGTCGGGCGCTGCTGGACCGAACCGCAACTGCGGGAACAATGGTTTTGCCCCAAGCCCTGATACGTCATCGGAAACGAACTCTGGCTCGAGGAGCGCCGAAGTGAGGAGAAACAACGTGGCCAGCGACAAGCTCACGACCTGCATGTGGTTCGACCATGGGGAAGCCCGAAACGCTGCGGAGTTCTACGCCGCAACCTTTCCCGACAGCAGTGTCGGCGCTCCCATGCACGCCCCCTCGGATTTCCCGGGTGGGACGGCGGGCGCCGAACTCACGGTCGAGTTCACCGTGCTCGGCAGGTGCTTCGTCGGCCTGAACGGCGGCCCCGATTTCAAGGCCAATGAGGCGGTCAGCTTCATGGTCCTGACCGACGATCAGGAGGAAACCGACCGATACTGGAACGCCATCGTGGGCAATGGCGGGCAGGAAAGCGCTTGCGGCTGGTGCAAGGACCGGTGGGGCTTTTCGTGGCAGATCATGCCCCGCGCGCTGCTGCGAGCCAATAGCAATCCTGACAAAGTCGCGGCAAGCCGAGCATTCGAAGCGATGATGACCATGCGCAAGATCGATATTGCCCGGATTGAGGCTGCGGAGCGCGGAGTCGCCGTCGATGCGTAAGATCATGGGCTCCCTTTTTCAGTCGCTCGACGGCGTGATTCAGGCACCAGGCGGGCCGGAGGAGGACCAGACCGGCTTTTCGCACGGTGGCTGGGTGTTCCCCTATTTCGACGACGCGCTGAATGAGCCGATGGGGCGGCTGCTGGGGGGCAGCTATGAGTTGCTGCTCGGCCGGCGAACCTATGAGATCTTCGCCGCATACTGGCCGCATAACGGCGACCAACCGATCGGGGAGACGTTCAATACCGTGCGCAAGCATGTCGTGACCTCGTCCGATCGGCCGCTCACATGGAGCAACAGCCAGCGCCTCATCGGCGATCCTGCCGAGGCTGTCGCGCGCCTCAAGGCCAGCGATGGGCCGGACCTGTTGATCCAGGGCAGCAGCCTTCTCTACCAGGCGCTGCTTCCCGCCGGCCTCGTTGATCAGATTGCGCTGATCACCTTCCCGGTCATGCTCGGGCGCGGCAAGCGCTGGTATTCGGACAACCCGGCGACAGCCCGTTCTTGGACGCTCGTCGAGCAGGCACACTCGCCGGCGGGGGTCCATTTCGCATCGTTTGCGCGTGGTGGAGAGGTTCGCACTGGCAGCTTTGCCACAAAGCCCCCGAGCGAAGACGAGCTTGCGCTCCGTCTGCGTCAAGCGGAGGGTCGTTGGTGAGCCTGCAGCTCTTTGGCCAGCCAATCATATTACGCCGGCTCGGCGCCCGATGCGGTCGCCGATAACCACAGGCGGAAGCACCGAGAGCAGACCACGCAGCAGAGCCTGTCAGTGAGACAAATCGCGAAGATACCCCGGCGTTACGCCCAGGCGGTTTCGAAACGTCGCGGTCATGTGGGCCTGAGAAGCAAAGCCGGAGACGAGCGCGACCGCGCTCAGGTCCGGAACACTGGATTTCAGCAGCGACCGCGCACGCGCGATCCGGCGCTCGATGATGTAGTCGTGCGGGGATTAGCCGATGGCTGATTTTAGGGCACGGCTGAAGAACCCCGCCGACAAACCCAGGGCATCCGCCAGATCCTGCACGGTCAGTTGATCGTCGAGCCTGGCCTCGATGATCTCGTCAACCTGCCGCAGGCGGCGTGCGGTCATCCAGGTGGATGCACGGAGTTTCGCATGTTGCCCCCCGTGAACATGAGCGACTCGCGCCTGCAAGGTCTGGACCAGCTGCTCGAACATGACCAGGTCGACGGAATCGCACGCCAGCAGCATCGCCCGCAGGCGCTGCGCTGCACGGATCGCGAAGGGATCGACCACATCGCTGAAGCGCTGGTTATGGCCCGGTGGATCATCGGGCTCCGATTCCAGCGTGATTTTCAGATACTCGCCGCCTTGCTCCGAAGCTGAATAGACATCACAGCCGCCCGGTACATAGGCCAATCCATTGGGCTTTGCCTGAAAATGGGTCCGGCGATCGGTGGCAAAGGCGTGGACACCGATCTGGCTCTCGAAGGCAAAACCGATGATCGCTAGCTTTGGCGTATAGGCCGCATCATATGGGTTGCGCAGCAACAACTCGGCCCGAAAACGCCTGACAGCAACGCATATCGCGCCTTCTTGGGCGGACGGGCGCGATGGATGGTGCTGATCGAGGCTCATGCCACACCATAGCAGCGCGGCTGAAAACAAAAACAGCCGGCCTGAACCAGATCAGATTTTGGGTCAGATTTCTGAAAGCGGCGCTGGCTGCATCCGGATATGGCTTGGTCTCCATGAGAGACGCTACCGCCATGCCACTATTCACGCTTGACGAACTTGAAGCCGCGACCCGGATCGTGCGCGGCTTTGTGCCACCAACACCCGCCTATGCCTGGCCGTTGCTGCGCCAGCGGCTTGGCGTCGAGGTCATCGTCAAACACGAGAACCACACCCCGACCGGCTCGTTCAAGGCGCGCGGTGGGTTGGTTTATGTCGAAGCCCTCAAGCGCAACGGGCAGATGCCGAAGGGACTGGTCACGGCGACCCGTGGCAATCACGGGCAGTCGGTCGCAGTTGCCGCAACGCAAAATGACCTGCCATCTGTGGTTGTCGTCCCCGAAAGCAATTCCGCCGAGAAGAATGCCGCCATGGCCGCGTTCGGCGCCGAACTGGTCATCGCGGGCAAGGATTTTGACGAAAGCCGTGTTGTCGCGGCGCAGATCGAACGCGACCGCGGCTATCACCTCATTCCGCCGTTTCATCGTGATCTCGTCATGGGCGTCGCCACCTATGCCGCGGAACTCTTCGCCGCTTGGTCCGACCTAGATGTCGCCTATGTCCCCATCGGCATGGGTTCGGGCATTTGCGGCCTGATCACGATGCGTGACCTGCTTCAGCTCAAGACGGAGATTGTCGGTGTCGTAGCCGAGAACGCGCCTGCTTTCGCTCTGTCATTCGCGGCCGGACATGCTGTGCCGACCGCGATGGCGCGGACCTTTGCCGACGGCATGGCCTGCCGCGAGCCTCAGGCGGAACCGCTCGCTATCATCATGCAAGGTGCGGCGCGTATCGGCGAGGTCAGCGACGACGAGATCGCGGAAGCTATCCGTATCTATTACACCGATACGCATAATATGGCGGAAGGGGCTGGCGCTGCACCGCTTGCGGCTCTCATGCAGGAAAAGCAGCGACAGGTCGGAAAGCGCGCCGGGGTGATCCTTTGTGGCGGCAATATCGATATGCCGGTTTTCCGGCAGGTTCTCTGTGGCCAGACCCCAACCCTCTGACGAGGCGACCATGCCGGACCTGTTCGTTTCACTTCTCACATTCGCTATCGTCTCGACGATAACGCCCGGGGGCGCGACGACCCTTGCCACCGCTTCCGGTGCGCAGTTCGGGTTTGCGCGCAGCCTACCGCTGCTGGGTGGCATCGCCTGCGGGCTTGCCTCGCTCATCGGTATTGTTGGTGGCGGACTTGGTGCCGTCGTCATCTCCTTGCCGCAATTGCAGGTCGCACTGCGGCTTGTCGGCTCGGCCTATCTGCTCTGGCTGTCCTGGACAATTGGACGCCTCGGCGCGCCATCTTCATCATCAGGCACAGGAGCAACGCCGATGGGCTTTGTCAAAGGCCTGTTGCTGCTCTGGCTCAATCCCAAGGCCTGGACGATGGCGATTGGTGCAGCTTCCGCCTATGCGGGCCTGTCCGCAAGCCCACTGCATCTCGCCCTTCTTCTGGGGATTGTATTCGGTCTGGCAGCAACAGCGTCGCTGACGCTCTGGTGCATGGGTGGCCAGTGGCTCTCCCAGATCCTGAAAACAGACAGGCAATGGCGCATCGTGAACATTAGCCTCGGCCTGTTGCTCGCAGCTTCCGTGATTCCAATGTGGCGATAATCTGAAAATTCCACAGGAGCGGAAGGGCGGGTAACGGCCCCAAAGATGAACGGCCATCGAATGGCATGTGAGGGGCCGGAGCCGAACGGCCGGTTTGCCAGCACAGGGGCCGATTGCGGACGGTCTCCTTACGGCCCTGAGCGGTCGATTAGTATTGCCCAGGCGAATGATCCGCTCACGGCCATCAACTCTCGCCGAGAGCATCGATAAAAAGCGACGGTCCTCCGAGCTGGCCACCCTTGAGAACGACCTCAAGGCCGTCGAATTCCGGCGATCGGCTGTGACAGAGGTGGCTCGGCAAATCTGCACAGCGGGCTGAGTGGATTGTCTGCCTGAAGGCGGCCAGAGTGGCTGCGACCAGGAGAGACGATGAGCAAGAGAGCCAGGCGGAACCACGCCCTGCCTTCAAGGCCAAGGTAGCGCTCGCAGCAGTGCGCGGCGAGAAAACGTTGGCGGAATTGGCGCAGCAGTTCGACGTGCATTCCAATCAGATCACCCAGTGGCGCTCGCAGCTTCTCGAGGGGGCTGCCGGCGTCTTCGGGTCGGAGACGAGTGTGGTCGTCAGGGTGCCGATGATTGATGTGAAGACGCTCCACGCCAAGATTGGAGAGCTGACGCTGGCCAACGATTTTTTGGAAGCCGCGCTCGACAAGGCCGAACTGTTGCCGAGCGCAAGACGATGATCGATCGGTCTCATGACCTGCCTGTCGCCAAGCAGGCCATCGAGTTGAGCATCAGCCGCAGCGGCGTCTACTATCTGCCGCGCCCGGTCTCGGCCGCTGACCTCGCGCTCATGCGGGGGATCGATGAACTGCATCTGGAATATCCCTTCGCCGGCAGCCGCATGCTGCGGGACCTCCTGGTTGGGGAAGGCACCATCGTCGGCCGCCTGCATGTCGCGACGCTGATAAAGCGGATGGCGATCGAGGCGATCTATCGCAGGCCGAACACCTCCAAGCCGGCGCCGGGCCACAAGATCTATCCCTACCTGCTCCGCAAGCTGCCGGTGACGCGGCCGAACCAGGTCTGGGCGATGGACATTACCTACATCCCGATGGCCCGTGGCTTCGTCTATCTCGCCGCCGTGGTCGACTGGTTCAGCCGGCGGGTGCTGAGCTGGCGGCTATCCATCACGATGCAGGCCGACTTCTGCATCGAGGCGGTCGAGGAGGCCTTGGCCCGCTTCGGAAAGCCGGAGAATTTCAATACGGATCAGGGATCGCAGTTCACCAGCACGGACTTCACGAAGGTCCTGCTGGCCAAGGACATCAAGATCAGTATGGACGGCAAGGGCGCCTGGCGGGACAACGTCTTCGTCGAACGGCTCTGGAAATCGGTGAAATACGAGGAGGTCTATCTCCGTGCCTATGAGACCGTCAGTCACGCCCGGACATCGATCGGCCGTTACCCAGACTTTTACAACGGACGACGCCCACATTCGAGCCTGGGACGCAAAACCCCGGACCACGCCTACTTCAACCAGCCGCTTCTCGCAGCGGCTTAAACCCGGCAGCCGATCCACTTATCAAGCAGCCGAGCCTGTTCAGACAAACCGAGCCACCTCTGTCTCTTGCTCATCCTCTCTCCTGATCTCGGCCATCCGGGCCGCCTTCAGGCAGACAATCCACTCAGCACGCTGTCCAATTTTCCGGCTCTTGCGCAGGTTGTGTGGTTCATGTGCGCCAGGAGGAACCGTTGGCGAAGAAGATCGAGGTTTCCGCGTCCGTACATTGAACGCTT